>JAZSCD010000094.1:0-27029 GCA_045602745.1 Clostridia bacterium
TTCAGGTGATTTAAAAAATTGGATACCTATTTTAGAAAAGATAATTTTGCTTGGTTCTTCAGATTATTATGAACTTGCAAGAACAGAATTAGGAATTTTATTAGGTTTATCTAAAAATGATAGTCAAAAAATTTTGTTACCACAACAAATTCAGCAGTTAATATTAATATATATAACAAATAATGATATAAAAGTTTTAGATCCTATTTACAGTTTTTTGGAACTTCCAGATTGTGATTACATTGTAAAAGGGTATTCTGTAATTAAACAGAATTTAAATAATGAAATTTTTAAACAGACTTTATATAAAAAATCAAAAGAAGTAGAGGGTCGATTAAAAGAACGATTAAATTATATCTTAAATTAAAAGGGTTTTATGAAAGTGTTAAAAAAGTTTATATTATTTATAATTTGTATTTTATTACTCAACTCATGTTCTAATAAAGTTGATGCTGAAAAAAAGTATATTTATGCTATTGAATCATATACAAAACAAGATTTTGTTAATGCAATGAAATTTGCTAATCTTACAATAAAATCAGATAGTTCATTTTATCAAGCTCATTTATTGAAGGCAAAAATTTTTTATTTTGATGATTTGTTAGATAAATCAGAATCAATATTACGTAAACTTGTAAAAAAATATCCAGAATATACAGACGCTCGAATATGGTATATAAGAGTTCTTATTGCACAAAAAAAATATAATGAAGCAGAGAAATATCTAATAAAGGAACTTTCTTTTAATTCTGGAGATTGTAGAGTTTTTTATCAATATGGTATTCTATGTGGTGAATTAAATCGTTTAGATGAACAATTATCAATGTATAGAAAAACAGAAAATCTCTTAAAAGATAATTCAAAAGTATATATAGAATTAGCTAATATATGGCTGTTGTTAGATATGCCTGAACGAGCTTTAGATGAACTTGATAAAGCTGAATTATTTTCTGTTGATCCACAAGTAATAAAGCAATTAAAAATGTATATTAAATCTGGAAAGAATGTTTTATGAAAAGTAAGTTTTTTTTATTTGCTATAAGTTTTCTTTTGTTTTATTCATGTAATTTTATTGATTTTGGAAATGACTATGTAAATTGTATTCCTACTACTGATACAACTTTTTTCGATAAAGAATATGTTTCAGTAGATTTTATATGTAATGTAGATCATTATATAGCAGAACAATGCTTAAAAATTAATTCTGATAGTCAACCCCTAGAATTAGTTTATTTATGGGTAGGTAATATTTTATATGCAAAACCTGAGAAAGGGTGGATTAATGGCAAATATTATGATTTAACATTAAATGGAAATATTGTAAAAAGTAATGGTGCTCAATTTTCAGTTAATTATAAATGTTCCTTTATACATGGGTCTTCCGAAGATTCTTTTTTTATTACAGACAAAGTAGCTGACAATACTATAATTTCATCAAAAGATTGGGTTAATTTTACATTTAATCATGAAGTATCATATGTAGATTTTTCTAATTCCTTAAAAATATCTCCTTCTGAAAAATTATTATATAAAATTAATGATGACAAAAAGACCTTTAGTATAAAACCTGAGGAAGACTGGAAAATAAATACTATATATACATGGGAATTTAATAATTTGTTTTCACTGGATAATTGGGATTTAACAGGTATAAAAAAAGGTAAATTTATTACTGATGAAGATCAAGATATTCCAAAATTAATAACAATTTGTCCAGTTTCAGATTCATCCAATTCGGCGTTGTGGCTTGAAAATGTAGACTTGAATAAAAATATTTCAAAAAAAGAATGTATCGGATTTATCTTTTCTAAAGAGATGGATTTTTCTTCTGTAAAATCTAACATATCATTTTCTCCAAGTATAAATGGTTATTTTTATCCTGTAGAAAATGATAAGAAAAGATATTTATTTGTTCCTTTGGATTATTATGAAATAGAAACGAAATATTTAATTTCTGTTTCATCTGATATAAAGGATATTTCAGGTAATTCTCTTTTTGAAGATATAAAAAAAGAGTTTTATTCTGGCGATGATTTTTTAACATTATCTTCTCTTAAAATAGCAAATAATGAATATATAGAAATACCAAAAGAAATAACGGTTGAAACAACAACGCTTGAGGAAATGGAAACTTTATCAGTAGTATTTACATTTTCAAAACCAATCGAAATTGAATCACGTTATTCTGTTGTTAATAATATAAGTTTAAGTTTGAATTTTCCCATGACGTCAAAAGCACCGGTTTTGTTGTCAACAAAATGGGATATGTCTAATACAATATTAACTATAACTTGGGGTAATTTAACCAAAAGTACATCTGAAAATAATACTTATTATGATTTAAAATTAAATGGTGGTAAATCAGGTATATCTACAGGAGATGGTATTTATATGAAGGAGAATCTATGCATTCATGTAAATACTTTATAATAACATTTCTTTTTATTAGTTTATTTATTTCATGTTCGAATATTTTACTTCCAGAATTAGAAGTTATAGATGTATCTTATGACAATGATAAAATAAAAATACAATTTAGTGCAGAGATATCAAGTGATTCTATGCATAAATCTATATCATTACTTGAAGATGGTTCTTCTTTAAGTGGTCAATATCAATGTCAGGAAGATCAAGTATATTTTTTTCCTAAAGATGGAATAAAAAAGAATTATGATTATGACTTGTCGGTAACTACTATGTGCGAAGATAAACGTGGTAATAGTCTTACAAAAGACTTTCATTATTCCTTTTCTACAAGAGAAGAAAAAATTAGACCACAAATATTATCAATATCTCCAAATAATCAACAATATGTAGAAACAAACCCTGAGTATATAGATATAATTTTTTCAGAGTCCATATCTAAAGATTCATTTATAAAAGCATTAAATATATCTCCTAGCATAGAATACTTTTTAGAATTTTATAACAATGATACTGAAGTTCATATTATCCCAATAAAGCCTCTAAAACTTAATACAGATTATTTTATAACTATAAATACAGAATTATCTGACTTGTCAAGAAATACATTATTAGAAGATTATAAATGTATGTTTTATAATTGTAAAAATGATATTCTTGCTGGTTACACTGTTTCCGCTTATGAAAATGATATGTTAATAACAAAACTTGAAATGAATGAAAATACAAAAGGTATTCCAACTAATTGTTCTATTAGAATTGATTTTGAAAATCAGATGGATTTATCTGCTGTATCTGCATATTTTTATTTTTCTCCTACACTTGAATATAAAATAACCAAAGATGAAATTGATGGAAAATACGTAATATTTAATATATCAAATGCTGAATGGAATACAAAATATGATTTAACAATTTTAAGTGGTTTGCCAGATGTTTATGGGAAAAGGCTTGAAGATACAAAAGTTTATTCATTTACTACAAATAATGAAAAAAATAATCCTCCTTGTTTTGTTGAAGGCATAATCCAAACTTCTGAATGGCAAAATGATGAATTATATGAAATAACAGATTTTAGTTATCTATGTGAAAATAAAAATTTCTCAAATATTTCCTTTTCTGATTATTATAAATCGGGTGAAAGTAAAGAAGCTGAAAGTTATCTAATATTTTATACTTCAACAAATTCAGAAGGAATCGATATTTATTCATTAAGAGAAGGATTTTCAGTTTCTTCAACTAATTCCTGTTGCCAATTAGTAGTTAAAACTGTTGATCGAGTTGATGTGAATTCTATACCTGATAAAATAAAAAAAGCTTTTGATTCAGAAATTTTTACAACAGATAGAAAAGTAGATGTGTTTAATTTGACTTTAGAAATAACTAATACTAGTAAATCTGGAGAGATTCATTTTATATTGGATAATAGGATTAAGGACACTTTGGATAATTTTTTAGATAGAAAATATGACTTTATTTTAAATAAATAGGAGAAATAATGATGAAGAAAATAATTTATGTTTTGCTAAGTATTATATTTGTTAGTTGTGTTTCGATGCCTTGTATACCGAAAGAAAAAGAATATTCTGTTTTGCCAGAGCAAAAGGTAGATTATAAAATAAACTTGGGGTCTGTTATTGTTACAAAGGATTCTGTTATTGAACATGATTTAAGTTCCCAAGTACAAGAAATGGCTAAAACTATGTTCATGGATTTAAGTAGCAAGCAGACTGATGATATACTATATTTACAAATTGGATTGAAACAAAGAACTTATTACAAGGGAATAAAACAAAAAAATTCGATTTATTTTGTATATTCTTTAATTGATTCAACAGACAAAACAATGCTTAATAATTCTTATACATTGGTAACTTCTGATTCTATTGATTCAAGTAGATTGGAATATGAATTGTTAGATCATATGAATTCTAAGATTAGAAAATATCTAAATAAATGTAAAGATTTAAAACTAAATGAAAAAAAGTAAACTTATCTGTCTTTTATTTGTATTTATAAATATTTCGCAATTAAATGCACAAATTGTTTTTCAAAGTGCAGAACAAGCAAGTTCTTACGCTGTATTAAATTCAGAATCTTATTCTCTAAAAAAGTTAAATGCAATTTCTTCATTAAATATGGCGAATTTATCTATACAGGAATTTTTGCCAAAGTTTGATTTTTCATGGAATGAGTCAGATAATATTAAAATTGGTAGTACAGATAGTCGTAACAAATCTTTTAGCATGAATATGCAATTAAGTGTGTTTGATGGTGGCAAGAAATATATTTCATACAAAATGAACCAAGCAGAAAAGTATAATAATTTATATGCTGTTGATATAGAAATAAAAACTTTTAAATCAAGTATAATAAGTCAATATTATTTGTGTTTACTTTTAGAAAAAGTGCTTAAAATTAAACGTGATTTAGAAGCAAATACTAAAATGCAATTGGAAATTATACAAAAAGAATGTGAATTAGGTATTACTTTAGAAAATGATTATCTTGAGTATTTAATATCTTACAAAAAAATACAAGATTCTGTAAAAATTGCACAACGTGATTTACGGACTCAATATAGAATTTTTAAGGTTGCATTAGGACTAGAACCAGAATCAGATGTAGTTCTAACAGAAAATATATTAACTTTTGATAATTATGAGTATCTTGAACCTTATTCAACAAATCTATGGAATTTATTAAAATCAAGAAGTCCTGAATTAAGAAAACAAGAAACTTTTTTATATTATTCACAATTGCAAAATAAACAAAATAAACTTCTTTTTATTCCTGATATTTCTTTTCAAGGGGGTGTATCATTTTCTGGTATAGAATATCCTTTAAATAATCCAACATATACTGCAAAATTAATTTTTAGTTTTGCGAACAACCCTTTTTTACCTGCGTCTGTTTCTAATGATTTTGGATTTAATAATAATGGCCATTTAACAGGAGTTACAAATACGGTTTCTTCTAGTATAGTTCCTCAGTTAAATTATAGCGCATCAAAAAATGTTCAAAATATAGAGCTTAAACAACAAAAACAAACGATGAAAGATTTAGTTAATTCATTATATGAAGATTTATTTCAACAAATTGCTTCTTATGATGACAGTATAGATACTATTAAAAGAATAGAAGAAACAATTAAATTACAAGAGAAGCGTTTAGCCATTAGTGAAAGACAAGTTGAAAAAGGTACAATGAAGAGAATTGATTATCTTGAACAACTAGAAGAACTTGCTGAACAAAAAATTTCATTAATAGAATCAATTACATCATTTCATGAATTAACAAGAACTCTTGAAATATCTTTAGGGGTTCCTTTTGGAGGGTTAAAAAATTGTTTAGAAATAAAAAATTAGTATATTTATTTTTTTTCTTTTTGTTATTTGTTTCTTGTGATAACAAAAAAGAAGAATTGTCAAATAATGTTGTAGGTGTAAAAACAATTGTTGTTGAGACAAAAAAACTTGATAATGAGTTGAATAGCTTTGGAACAATTTCATATAAATTAAAAAATGATATAACTTCATTAGTTGCAGGTACAATTTATTCATTACCAGTAAAAGATGGGCAATATATCAAGGAAGGAACTGTTGTTGCTCGATTAAAAAATTTGCAATTAGAAATACAGAGAAATCAGTGTTTAAGTAGTATTGAATCTGCAAAAGCTTCTTATGATTTAGCAAATGCACAGTATCAAGAAGCCGTATTATCTGTTGAAAGTCAATTATTATCTATGGATAAAGCTGAATTAACAATAAGTCAAAAAGAACTTGAATATAAATCACAGTTAAAAGTATATGAAGACCAAAAATCATTATATGAAATAGGTGGTGTTACAGATTATAATTTGGAACAGCTTAAATTACAATTAAGTTCACTCGAAACAGAGATTAAAATCTTAAAAAAAGAACAAGAGATTAATAATTTAGGATTTAGAAAAGAAGATCTGATTTTAAGTGGTTTTATACCTTCTGATGACCCAGAAATATTTCATTCACAAATTATTGATTTAAATACTCGAACATCAAAAGCTCAAGTAACATCTGCTAAGGCTCAACTAGAGACTGCAAATCAACAATTAAAATCTGTAAACTTATTAATAGATGAATTAGTAATAAAATCACCTGTTTCCGGAATTGTTGGACAAAAGTATTATGAAAATGGAGAATATATAAAAGAGAATGAAAAAGTACTTACGTTAATTGATATTTCATCGGTTGATGCAATTATTCATATACAAGAAAAAGATATTGTAAATTTTTCTGTAGGAACAAAAGTAGAAATTGAAATACCATCCCTTAATAAGATGATTACATCAACTATATCAGAAATTAGTCCTATTGCAGATTCTCAGAGTGGTAATTTTTCTGTAAAAGCAACAATCGATAATCCAAATAATATTATTAAGCCAGGAATGTTTATAAAATGTAAAATACAAAAATCAAATCCTGAAATATTACCTTGTATCCCAAATACTGCAATACTTCAAGGAAAAGATGATAAAGCTAAGGTTTATTGTGTTAATAAAAATTATGTTGTTATAAAAGAAATAACAATAAAAGAACAAAAAAATGGATATGTTTGGATATCAGATGGATTATCAGAAAATGAAATAGTTATAAATAATCCTTCTCCTTTTATTAGAGAAGGACAGTCTGTAGAGATTTTGAAATAAATGAAGAATTTGATTTCTTTTTCAGTAAAACATCCTATATCTGTTATTATGATATATATAGCAATATTAATTACTGGTATTGTTTCTATAAATATTGTTCAAGTAGATTTTTTACCTAAAATAAATGATAGGTATTTATTGATAAATGCTGATTTTGAAGGTATCCCTGCTGATGAAATGAAAAAACTTGTAACAATTCCTTTAGAAGATTCTTTAGCATCTATAAAAGGAATTAAAAATGTTTCATCAGTTACAAGAGATGGTTTATCTCTTATTAAAATAGAACTTCAATGGAATACAGAAATTAATTTAGCACTAATTGAATGTCGTGAACTGATAGATCAGTGTTATGAAATCTTGCCAAATGGTTGTGAAAAACCTTCTGTTAGAATTTATAATCCATCATCTAAAGAAACGATAATGTTGGCAATAATTTCAAAAGATAATGACCTTGAATATACTCGCTATATTGTAGAAAATGATATTAAACCAAGATTTCAACGTATTTCTGGTGTTGCTTCTGTTTCATTAGCTGGAGGTGATAAAGCTGAAATTCAAATTGTTCCAAATAAAACAAAGATGGAATCAATGGGATTGAGTTTACAGTCTCTTGCTCAAATAATTAGTAATTCAAATTATGAATATCCAGCAGGGAATTTAGAAGAAGGCAATAAACAGTTTCTATTTAAAACAAATGGTTTATATAAATCAATTTCAGAAATAGGGGAAAGTCCTATTGGTTATACAGAAAATGGTCTAGTTTTTTTTAATGATATCTGTACTATAAAATATTCAAATCAAGAAAGGGAAACTTTTTTTAATTATAATGGTAAAGATGCAATTGTGCTAAGTATTTTTAAAAAAAATGATATGAGTCCTTATACTCTTTCTAATGCTGTTAAAACTGAAATAAATGAATTGAAAAATATATATGGCGATAGTTATGAAATAAAAGTTCTTATTGATAAATCAATTCAATTAAAGGAATCTTTAAAACAACTTTTTATATCAGTAATTGTTGGAACAATTATTACAATTATTGTTATATTAATATTCTTTCGCAATGTTAATCTAGCAATAATTATTTCAAGCATAATGCCACTTTGTATTCTTTTTTCCGTTTTAGTATTAACAATATGTGGTAAATCTATAAATTTAATGGCTATTTCTGGAATAGCCATTGGAATTGGAATGGTTATAGATCCTTCAATTGTTTCTATAGAAAATACATTAAGTAATTATAAAAATAATAGAAACAAGTATAAGAATATAAGTAGTCTTGTTTTTGAAAGTACAATACAAGTTTCTTCTTCTTCAATTGGATCAACTATAACAACCATTGTTGTTTTTATACCTTTCTTTTTTTTAACAGAGATAACAGGTCAATTATTTAGTGATTTAGCAATTGCTGTTATTTCTTCAATTATTTTTTCATGTATTATTTCTTTAACTTTAATACCATCTTTGCTTGTATTTCAATTATCTGATAAAAAGTTTAAGATAAAGATGTTAAATTTCTCTGGTATAGAGGACTTTTATAAAAAAACATTAATAAAGACATCAAATAAAAAATATTTTATTCCTATTGTTTTTATTATATGTACAATTTTAGGTATATTATGCCTTAAATTTTTACCAAAAGAAATCTTACCTAAAACATACAACAATAATATATCGGTTACGATTTATTTTGATGAAAACGTATCCTTATCTTATATCTCTAAAAACTCTGAATATATTTATGAGATATTGAAGAATGATGATGATATAAATTTTTATGCTGCAAGTGGAGGTATAGAAAGCAATTCTTATACAGAATTAGCAAATCCGAGTATTAGAAAAGAAAGATTACTAATAAAAATTCAATCAAAAAATGTAAAAAATACAAAAAGAATTCTAAACAATATTCTAGAAAATACAGGTTTAAATTATAAAATTGAAACAGACATGAGCATATTAGAAGAAGTTCTAAACATAAATAATAATGAAGCTATTATTTATGCAGATAATAGTGATTCTTTAAAAGCATTATTACAAAGAAGCAATTTTAATAACTTAGAATTTATACCAAATAGTGTAGTAAATGAATTTGTTTATGAACCAGATAGAACAGCTTGTGCACGTTTTAATATTTCTTCTGTTCAAACAGCTCAAGTAATATATGATAGTCTTGAAGGTGTTAATAGTTGTGATTTCTACTATAATGGAAGAGATATTCCTATAAAAATAAAACATGATAAAGATGATATAACAAATATTTCGCAATTATCTGAAACAAAAATATTTGTAGGAAATACAAATATACCAATAGATACCATTGGTACAATAAAATATACAGAAAATGAAAAAATCTTATACAGATATAATCGAAACGAAGCTAAGATAATTCAAAATTTACCAAAAGAATATCTATCAGAAAATAATATAATTTCCTTGAGTCAAATACAATTTAATGAACTAATAAAAAATACATTGTTCTTACTAATTTTAGTTTTGTTTCTTCTATATTGTGTTATGGGTGCACAGTTTGAATCTTTTGTTATACCAATTTACATGTTACTTGCTATTCCTCCAGCTTTTACAGGTTCTTTTTTACTTTTGTTAATAACAAAACAAACAATTAATATAAATAGTATAATTGCATTAGTTGTTCTATTTGGGACGACTGTTAATAATGCCATTATCCTATATGAATCGTTTATACAAAATTCATTTAATAATTATAAGGATGTTGTTGTAGCGTGTATGAAAAAATTACAACCAATAACAATAACAACTTTAACAACAATATGTGCAATAATTCCATTTTCTATTGACCCCTTACAAAAAAACTCTCAAAGTTCTATGACGATAGCAATTATAGGAGGACTTGTTTTATCATATTTTGTTGTTTTGTATTGTATTCCTCTTATTTTATATAAATTTTCAAAGAGTATTAAAAGAAATGAAGAATAAAATATATAATTCTCCAATTTTTTCTTTGTTTGTTTTCCTCATCATTACAATAATTTTTTGTGTAGGTTTTGTAGGAGTTGAAATAGGAGAAACATTAGAGTCTAAGTATAATATATATAGTATTGAATTTAATTATTATGGTATGGATGCTTCTAAAATGGAAGAGTTAATAACTATTCCATTAGAAGAAAAATTAATTTCAATAAATGGAATATTAGAATATAAATCAGATATCCAATACAGCAAATCTACAACAACTTTATATTTTTCTAAAAAAGAGAATTCTAAAAATGTTTACCTTACATTAAGAAATATTGTAGATAATTTATATAATAATTTGCCAGGAGATGTACAAAAGCCTAGAATATATTCTTCTGATTCAAATTCTAAAAGTGTAATTTGTATTGCTTTTTTTGCAGATGAAAACAAAGATAGTTTAAGAAATTGGATAGATTTAAATCTTAAAAAGAGATTTGAATCTATAGAAGGTGTATCTGAAGTTCTAGTAACAGGTGGTTCACAAAAAGAAATCTTGATTGAATTTGATTCTGAAAAAGCTGCATCTGCTTTACAAAATCCCTCTGCATTTGCAACAATAATTCAAGATGGAAATAGTATTTATCCAAGTACAAAATTTAGATATGAAAATTATGAAGAAAATTTAAATTTTAATACAAAAATAAAGAATATTGAAAATATTAAGGAGTTACCTGTAAAAATATCAGAGGGATATACAACTTTAGGTTATTTAGCAGATATAGATTTTAAGGCAAAAACAGAAGATGAGATAGTTCGATTAAATGGAACAGAGTGTATTTCTATTGCAATTAAGTCTGCATCAGATGGTAATAGTATTTTAATTTCGAAAGAATGTAAAAAAATATTAAAAGAATATGATTATGATAAATATAAATATAGTATTTTATATGATACGGGTGAAAAACAACAAAAATTAATTAATGATGTTTTAATATCATTATTGCAAAGTTTTATATGTATTATTTTAATATTGCCTTTGTTTTTTTCTAAAAATAGAACGACTATTTTGATAATATTGTTACTTCCAATAAGTATTATATGGACTGTAGGTTTACTGAAATTTACATCTTTTTCTATAAATCAATATACAATTTCAGGTTTATGTATAGCCTTAGGTTTGATTGTAGACCCAGCACTTGTTATTTCTGAAATTTGTGAAAAAAGTTTTACTAAAAAAAACTTTTTGATAAAACTAGAAGAAATAAAATTTTCAATTATATCAGCAGCATTAACAACAATAATTGCTTTTATACCTCTATTATTTCTTGATAATATTGTTTCAGGTGTAAAGAATATTGCAGTAGCAATTATTTATATGATTATTACTTCAATGATATTAGTTCTAGTTTTTTTTCCTGCTTTCATTTATTCAAATAGTAGAAAAAAAATAAAACATTATGCATTAAATAAAAATATAGAAAAAAAATATCTTATGTTTACTTATAAAACGGTACTATTTTCTACATCAAAAAGAAGAATTATTTCTTTTTTTTATATTATTCTTGTAGTACTCCCATTATTTATCTTTATTTTTTCTGGCAAAAATTTATCTCTAACAACACAAAATAATGTTATATATTGTTCCATTGATTATGAACCAAATATTTCTAACAAATATATAGATAAAGATATTGAATCTCTTATTGAACAAATAAAAAATAGCAAGTATGTAAAATTTGTCAGAAGTGAATCTAAATTAGGTAACGTGGAATTTGAAATAGGGTATCATGAAAAATTTAACAGAGATGAAGTTTTATTATATTTAGATTCATTAAAAAATTATGTTCCAGAAGGTTATTTTTATGTTCCAAATGTAAAACAAAAATTTCAAAAAAAACAAAATAGTTTTGAAATTGCTTGTATTGGAGATGATAGTTTTAAATGCCGTGAATATGCAAAAACTGCTGTAAAAAAGTTGAATGAAAACCATATTGGTAACGTAGTTCTAAATTTTAAGAAAGATGAAAGTTTTTATGAGTTTAGACCTGATAAAACTATTTTGGCAAAAAATAATTTGACAATAGAAAGTGTTTCAAGCACTTTAAGATGGTTAATGTTTGGACCAGTTGCTGATAAATGGATTCAAGAAGGAAAAGAGTATGATATTAGAATTATTGGTAAAGATGTAAAAAAGTTTAATATAGAGAGAATTAGTAATTTATATATACCAATAGAAAAAGGAAGTATAAATATAAATTCCTTAGGTGTAATAAATAAAATTTCTGATATTAGTAAAATATATAGAAAAAATGGACGAAGAGCAGCTTATTTTACGGTTGAAACCGTTGAGTTGAGTACAGATAAAGCACGAACAAAAATAGAAGAAATACTCAAAACAATTGAACTAGAGAATGGTTATGGATTTGATTTTGCTTACGAAATCAAAAGATTATCAGAAAACTATATTTTAATGTTTAAGATTTTATTGTTGAGTATAATTTTTATTTATATTTTAATGGTAATTCTAACGGAAGATTTTCTAAAGTCTTTAAAGATTATATCTATAATACCAATTTCTATTGTATTACCTTTACTTATAAAATTTTTTACTAATAATCCATTAGAATTAGGAGATATCATTGGAATGATAATTCTGTGTGGATTAAGCATAAATAATGCAATTTATATTTCTGAGTCACATTTTTCTAAATCGATATACAAAGTACGTAATAAGATAAAAAGTATAATAGTAACATCTTTAACTACAATTTTAAGTTCTGTACCTTTATATATATTCAGTGAAAGTAGTTTTTCAAAGGCAATAGCTTTTTTTATGATATTTGGAATATTAAACTCATTTATTGTAAGTATATTTATGTATCCTGTTATTGAAGATAGTAACAAAAAAAAATTGACATAAACGTAAAAAGTTGTTAAAAGTAATTATATATAGAAACAAAAAAAAAGGTGAGGGAAGTATGAAAAGAAGTGAAAAAATAAATAGATTTGTTATGTCCCTAATGATGTTTGTTTATATAACAGCATTATTACCAGCTCAAGAGATATCCTATACGATACAAGAAAGTAAAAAAAGGCTAGATTATTATTTAGATAAAGCAGAAAATGAATACGAAGAATTAAGTTGGGAAGAAAAAGTTGAAACAGGTTTACAAGAAGCATTATTATATTGGGAAAGTGAAAATACATATTTAAAAGAAAAAGATTATGAAGAATATCTTAAGCAGAAAAATGAAGCTCAGGTATATTTGGAATTAGAAAAAAATAAAAGCTATGTAGAATGGTTATGTAACAAACTTTCAAAATCTTCTTCTGTAAAACTTAATAATGAACTAACACAAAAAATAAAAGAAGCAAGAGAAACGTATGATACCGATGGGTTTACATTAAATGAAGTAAATAAATTGCAAGAATCATGGAATACAGAATCAGAAAAAATTATTAACGAATATTTAGATAAAGTTGATGAAGAAAATTTAGTACAAATAATTGAAATAAAGAATAGATTAAAAGAAAAGGGTATAAATAGTGATGAAACAGATAAAATTTTTAATAATATAACAGTGAATAATAAAGAATATATAAAAAATGAAAATTATTTATTAACAAAAAGTGAAGGAAGTAAACTTATCTTGAGATTTGTAGAAGATAAGGATTCAATAAAAGCCGAAAAAGCAAAAGAAGCAGCAAAAGTAATAGCAAGAGAAATAGCAGATAGTGCATATGAAGAATCAAATATAGCAATGGAAAGTCTTTTTACAGAATTAGAAAAGACGTTAAATACAGAAAATGTCGCAGAAACAGAAGTAACAGAGTTATTAGAAAATTTTAAAACAGCATTTAATGAAGGGTTAGCAATTTGGGAAGAAGCAGAAACAGAGTTTTTAAAAAATAGACAAGAATGGGAAGCAGAAGCGGAATTAACATATCAAAAAAGTCAAGAAAAATGGGAAGAAGCTTATACAGAATTAAAAAATAAAAGAACTGAATGGGAAACAAAAATAATAGAACAGATAAAAAATGTTCAAAATGAAATAGTAGATAAGAATACAGATTATGAAAAACAAATTGCACAAATGTATGAAGCTTATGAAATAGCGTTGCAGAATGATAAAGAACAAAAGATGCAAATTGCACAAAGTCAAATTAATATGTATTACAGTTTGCGTTCAGCATTGGCAATGAGTAAACAAGGAATTGAAAGTTGGTATAAAATATGGAATTCTCACTATAAAGGAGTATATTCTTATTGGAAAACAGAAGCAAATGGAAAAGAAGATTCAACAGAAGAAGATACGAACTATGAATTTGATGTAGAAAAGTTTGATAAAAGTGTAGCAGATGAATTAAAAGAAGAATTAGCAAAGATAGTAAACGGATGGTGTAGCCCTTCAAATAATACGATATTAGATATGTTTGGTTTGATAAAAAGTGAATCAACAAAATTTTATGATACAATACAAAAAAATAAAGATAAATTTGAAAATATAGATAATCCATTAAAAGAAGATTTAAGCAATTTAGATGAAATAATTACAATATTAGAAATAGAAAATAATAATTCAGAATTAGTAAAAAAACTGAATGCATTAAAATCTGTAATTGAATGGATGGATCAGATTTTATATTATAAAGGAAAAATAAGAGTTATAACTCAAGAAATAAGTGAGATAACAGAAAGTAATCCTGAATTTAAATCAGAATTAGAATTGGAAATAAATGAAGCAGAAAAACAATTAAAATATTGGAAAGAAGAGTTGTATGTTGCAGAACAGGTGGAACAATATGCACAAACAACAGATGCAAGTAGGGAATCTGCAACAAAAACCTTAGAAGATATGAATCAGGCAGAACAAAATTATAATGATGCATTATCAGTTTATGAAGGTGCTGTAACAGACATAAATACTGCCAATGAAGCAGTTGTAGAAGCTGCAAAAGAGTTAGATAATATAAATGAACAGTTAAACGTAATCAAAGCAGAAATAGAGAAATTAAATACAGAATATCAGGCATTGATAGCTATAGAACAAGGTGTAGATATAAAGAATGTTGTACAGAAAATAAAAATGAACATAGATAATTATGAAGAAGTTTTAAAAAATATTCATATTATTGAATCAGAAATATATTTTGTAGAAGCAGCATTAAGTCAAAATAATGAATACGAAGGGTTGAATGAAATTCAATCAATGTATGTAATAGTAGAATCAGATTTAATTTTAGGTTTAAATGAAATAAAAGAAAATGTAGATGGTGAAAATAAAAAATACTATGATATATATAATAACTTAAATAATTTAAATATAGGTGATGCATATGCAGAAGAGTTATGCAAAATAAAAGAAACTGTAAATGCATTAGATGAAATATTATTAAAAGGCGAATATACAGAGGAATATAAAGAAAAAAGCAAAGAATTATATACATATATAATAAAACAAGAAATTGATTATATAATAGAAAGTGAAAACGTAAAATTAAATGCAGCTTTAGGGAATAAAAAAGTAGAAAAACAGGAAATAATTTATAAAGAAAAAGAATGGAATTTATATGTAAATGATATTCTTACAATATTAAATTTTGACAAAGATACAAATAGCGAACAAATAGATAAAATAAATAAAGCACTAAAAGATACAGAAAATACAAAAGACATATTAGAAGCAGATGAAGAATTAAAAACTCTCTTAACAAGAAGCTATGTTTTTAGTGATTCTGCATTACAGAGTTATTATGAACTTCTAGTGAGTGTAGAAAAATCAGAAAGTGAACTTAATAAAAAACTAATAAATAATATAAACAAACTTGATGAACAAGGTCGTTTGTATAATGCAGAATATAGAAAAACAATTTTTGAAGAAAATAGAATTGAAATTGGGAAGAAAATAAATGAAGAAAAAGAAGTAAATTCTGGGTATGAAAGCGTAATAGATTATGTAATAAGTTTATATGATTTGACCCTAAATTCAAGTGAAACAACATTGTACTCACTAAATAACTATATGGATGCCTATGTAAAAAAAGAAGCATTTAGATATAGAGCAAATGAAAACTATAATGAAGATAGTGTAAAAACAAAGATAAAGGAATTGCTGCCAATAATAGAATCCTTTGATGATAAAAATGCAACAGAAGATGATTTTAAAACATATGTAAAAAATACTTGGACATTAAAGTTCTTGAATTATGCAGAAAAATATACAGAGGAATATAATAATTGGTATGAAAAAATAAAGGATACAACATTCTGTTCTTCTGAATATTTAAGTGATGAAGATAAAGTAAAATATGCAACTTTAATATACGATTGGGAAGAAAAATTACAAGCAGAATTAGATAATCAAGTTAATTATGAAAAAAAATATTTTGAATCAGCAATAGAAGAAATAGAAAATATAAAAACAAATGAAGTATCAATTACAACGTATAATCAAAATAAAGATTTATTAATACAATTGAAAAGTTCTTTATTAGAAAATATAGAAATATATACAAAATATAATTTTAATAATGAAAATATAAAAACACAGACACAAGATAAGAAAAATAAAATTTCAGATAAAGAAAAAGAATATCAGAAAAAACAAACAGAATTTGAAGAAAAAGTAAATATTTTATTGGCTGCTGGAAAAACATATAATGAAAAAGTGAACATAGCAAATCAAAAATATGAAGATGTATTAGAGAAAAGAAAAGAATTAAGAGCAAAACAAGCAGTATATGATTGGGCAGAAAGTATTTATCTTGAAAATATGGGAAACACAGAAGAAAACGACTATGTTACACCAAAAGAAAAAGTGAGTTTAGCTAAATATGCATATGATAGAGCAAATTTATCTTTAAGTATTTTAACAAATTTAAAAGAAACTAAGGAAAAAGAGTCTGATACAGAAAAGATAAAAGAATATAAAGACAAAGATAAATTATATTATGAGTCATATGTGATTTATAATGAATTAAATGAAAAAATAAATGACGTGCTTTTTGAATTAGCAAAATCAGAACAAGAATTGGAATATAAGAGATCTGAAGCATTTGGACAAATAGAGGAAAATACAGAAAAAACAGTTGTAAAGGGTGTCAAAACAGAAATAAAACTAGATGAAAATGGAAAAATAATTGATGTAATCTATTCATTAGATAAAAATGCAGAAACAACAGAAGAGTATTTTACAAAAGTATATAAAAATGAAAATGGGCAAACTGTAACACTAGACGAAATAGCCAAAACTGCATGTGAAATAGAAGCAGAACAATGGCTAATAGAAATGATGAAAGAAGAAAATAAAGCATATTTTGAAAAAGTAGTAGCAGCAGCCTTATATTATGAGTTATTTGAAGTTTCAGCAGAAGAAAGAGAAAGAATATTAGAAGAAAAAGGAAGTGAAGTTGTATATGCTGTATTAAATGCTACTGATTTAGATTCTTTTGCTGTTGAAGGATATAAAAAAGCTCATGGAAATAATGTTGGAGAACATTTTTATGACTATGTAAAAGGCTATTTGGAAAGTGCATATAAAGAAGTTGTGGCTAGTGGAGCTAGTGACATAGCAAAATGCTTATTGTTTCAGAATACAAATGGAGTATATGGTTCAAATGTAGGAAAACTTGAAATGTATTTGGTAAAGATAAATTCCTATGAAAAACTTGAATCTTGGATAAATGGTATAGAGAATGAATTTAAACATCGGTTTACAAAAAAATTTTTATGGGGACTTTTTAGAGGTTGGGATGCAGAGGGTAAATGGGCAGAAGAAGCTTCTAATGTAATTAGTGAACAGCATAGCAATGATATAGGTATGTATAGAGAACAATATGATGAGATATATAATAAAATCACAGAGCTACAAATAGCAAAAGATAAAGTAGAAGAAAGCAGAAAAAATTATTATATGGCATTAACAGGTTCGGAAGATGGAAATACAAAAGGAATAACAGGAAAAAACGTAAAAACTAAAATAAAGGAATTGTTGTCTGACCAAATAAAGGAAACTGTAAATCTAGATGAAATTTTAAGTAAAATGTCAGATGAAAAAATCTATGATAATATAATAACTGCAATGGTAGAAGTATTGTCATCTTTAAAAAATGAAGCAACATTAGCAAAAGAGGAAATGGACAAAGAGCAAGAGTCTTTATATTTTAGTCAATCAATAAATGGTAATTTATATAAGGATACAATAAACAAAGGGTTAACAATTTCAGAAGAAGATAATAAAACTTTAAGACAATTGGCGTTGAAAGCATCAGATTTAACATTAACAATAACAGAAAGAAATGCAGCAGCAAAAGCCTATGATGAATTATATGCAAGATTAAATGTAGATAATGATAAATCAATTCTAGAGATTTATGCAGAAGCAGCATGGGGAAAAGATACATATGATTCAAAAAAATATGTAATAAGTATGGATGATTTATATAAAAGTTATATATATGGCAAGGAATCTATATTAACAAATGAAAATAGAATAGCAGAAACTTATATACAAGAATTGTATGAAAATTGGATGTTAAATTATGAAGAAGCATTAAATATACAAAATAGCTCAAAGATGAATGAATATATAGCAGAGTTGGAATATAGTTTAGATTCATTTACGAGTGAAACAGAAGAAATGTTAAACCAATTATATGATATAAGTAACGCAGCAAAAAATGAATGGAACAAAGCAGAAGAGAAATTAAATGTAGCATATAATACATGGCAAAGAGACTTCTTAAAGGGATATAATAAAAATATAGAAGAATGGGAAGGAAATTATGAAGAGTTCTTGGAAGAAAAACAAGAATGGATAACAACAATGTATGTAGAAGCGGCAAATCAAACAGCATATACAGGAGAAGAAAAAACAGCAGAAACAGTAGCAAAGTCATTAAATAAAGCAAAACAAGTAGCAATAGAAGAAATGCAAGAAGTATCAATAGATACAGAAAGTTTAGTGAATGAATTATTAGGAGAAACAAATCTAGGGAAGATAGAAAAACATTTTGAAGATGTAAAATCAAGAATTGGAAACATAAAAGGAATAACAAAGCAAAATACAAGCAATGCAGCCCAGACAATAGCAGGATATTATGCATCACAAAAGATGGCAACAGAAATAACAACAAGGATGGAAGCTACAGCATCAAAAATAGCAGCAATGCAAGCTGTAGAGAATTTAGAGGCAAATATAAAACAAAGTTATGAAATGGTAGATGCATACAACCAAAATTATGAAGATTATATAAAAGAATTAGTATTAGGAGCAGGGTATGATTGGACAAAAACAGAAAGTACAAGAAGAGTGGTAGTGGATACAAGTTTAGCAGGGAATAAATATGAAAATCAAAAAGTAAAAAGTTATGAATGGTATAAGACAGTAATGCCAGAAGTCACAATAAGTACAACAATGTTGGCAGATTTGGAAGGAGAAAGTCTAATACTTGCCATGGCACAGGATGAAAGCGACCTTGAAGAATGGCGAGAAAGAATATTAGGAGAAGATGGTGAAATAAATAAACATGTAGGAGAAGCAGGAAAATTAAAAGAAGACATAGATGTAGAAGAAACATTAGAAGATAATATTGAAGATCCCGGAACAGGACAGATGGGATCAATAATATTGAACTTCCAATGGAATGAAATACAAAAAAACAAAGGGATAGCAGAGCTAGCCAAACCAACATGGGATCAAAAACTGTGGTGCGGGGACTTTATAGGAATAGAAGCCCCAAGTATAAGAACAGTGGCAACAGTAGCGGCATCGGCAGCAGCAGCAATAGTAGGAGCAGTAGCAACACCATTTACAGGCGGGTCATCAGCTGGGCTCGCAGCAGCAGCGATATCTGCAATGTCAGCAGCAGCAATAGGAGCAGCAATAACATTTACAAATGAAGCGTTGTTTGCTATGCTAGACCTAGTAGGAGAATACAAGACCCCAGAAGAAATAGGAAAACAGCTGGCTACAAGTGCAGCCACAAGTGCAATAAGCATATTAGGAGCAGGAGCGGGAAGTGCAGTATCGGGTTTAAGTGGATTTGGAGGAGTAGTAGCTAAAACAGGAGTGAGTGCAGCCACAAGTGCAGCAAGCACGGTAGCAGTAAATGCGATACAATATGCAGGCGACTGGGACAGGTTTGCAGACAGCATGAAGAGCTTTGACACATGGCAAGGATGTATATCAAGCACAGTAGGAAGCTTTGTAACAAACGGTCTAGGAGAACTGAACCTGGGAGCAGGAAATATGAAAGTGGATGGGTTTAATACCAAGCAAATTGGATCCATAGGAAAGCTAAATTCTTTAGCAGGAGGATTAGCAAGTACAGCAATAACATATGGAATAACAGGTACCGCCACATTTAACGTATTAAACATAGCAGATTTTGGAGCAAATGCAAGCAGTGGATTATTTGAAGTAAGTTTTAACAAAGACAAAGGATTGTCAGCAAGACTAGGAACAGGTGGAGTAGATTTAAGTTTAAAGAACCTAAAGTCAGCAATAAGTGGATTAAATGCAGTAAATAAAAATATGCAAATAAACAAAGTGGCAAAACAAAGTAAAATGAATAATGTAGCCACAGCCTTAAGAGTACAGTATGGATTTGGAGATGAAACTCAACTATCAAACCTAGATTCAATATTAAAAGGACAAAGTGCATTAAAAGCCGGAAAAGGAGAAGGAGAAGCGCAGACAATAACAGAAAACGGCAAAAGGACAATATATCTAAACAATTATAAAGAAAACATGACAAGAGAAGAAAAACTAGCCATGGGAATAACAATAGGCCATGA
This sequence comes from Clostridia bacterium, assembly GCA_045602745.1. Taxonomy (GTDB): domain Bacteria; phylum Bacillota; class Clostridia; order TANB77; family CAG-508; genus CAG-452. Next base: position 20,844 of record JAZSCD010000094.1, read on the forward strand.
AGCCTATAGAGACGGAATCACAGGCGACACACAAAGCCAATACATAGAAACTGTAAATGCCGTACTTGGACACACAGTAATGGCAAAGAAAATGCAAAACGACAGTTTGTATAAGTCTATGATGAATGACGTAATCAGCACTAACCAAAACCTACAGAATGATCTAGCAGTATTTGACTACGCAGCAATGACAGGAGACTGGGGAGCATTTGGAGGATACGTAGGTACAAACTATGACACAAGTGCGGATTATTGGAAGTTAAAAATGTATGCAGATGGAACTCATGAATTAATTTATGATGGAGAAAAAGAATTAAGTATTGATTATCTAAACGAAAACGGAGAATTAATAAGTACAAGTGTCCCAGAAAAACAAGATATGACTGGAATTGGAATGGCAAAATCTTTAACTACTGTATTAGGATATGACAGAGCCTTAGAGATTTTAAGTAAACAATATGGAATAAATGTACAATCAGTTAATGATATACCAAATGATATTTTAGCAAGTGTATTAGGGATTTCAGAAGTAACAATAAAAGTAATGCCAGAGTCAGCAAAAGTCCAAGCCTTTGAAAACAAAAAAGATGCTATGATAGGTGAGCTTCTAATGACACAAATGGGAGCAAGTTGGAATGGTTCATCTTGGATAAATACAGAAAGAATTAGCTTAACAATAACAGATAAAGCCTATAACGGTAATATAATGGCAGAAGTCCAAAACGGAAAGTATTTGTATTCAACCGTAAATGCAACTTTATTTAGAGACCCTGATAGTTGGAATAGTGTTACAAGTTCAGATGGAATAAATTGGGAGAAAAATACAGAATATTATGGATTAGATTCTATTCTTTATGAAAAGCAGGGGATAAATTACGATTATTATGATTCACTATTAATTGATAAGTATCAAACGGTGGATAATTTAACAGGTTTAAGTTTAGATGGTACAAGAGATTATGCACAACCATATTATAACTTTGCTACAGGAAACTGGACTCAAGGAAATACAATAAATTCTTCATTCAACATGGGATATTATACAGATTGGTTAGGAGATGGAGGATATGAAAATTCTGTATTAGTATTAAATAATACATATACAATAAATGGAGTTTTTGTTCGAAGTGATGGAAGGGATGTTCCAAATGTTCCTAGATGGTTAGAACATGATACTTCAAAAAAGAATTTTGATGGAACTTGGTCAGATTGGAAAATTCAAGATAAAATTGTTGGATATTCAGATGGGTGTTTCATAACCACTAGAGATAATCAAAAGTCATTGCTTCAATATTTTAGTAATTGGAATTTTTCTCATGGTATACAAATTTCAGGCTCAATTTATAACGATAGTTATGCAAATTATCTATCAAAATATCCTAATACAAGAGGTTTAAGATGAAAACAAAAAAAATATTAGCAGTTGTGTTGTTAGTTTTAACAACAAGCTTTGTAATTGCTCAAAAGTATAATCAACCAGAAATTATTACAAAATCTAAATTTTCTAAAATTTTTCCAGAATATAATGCTTGGTATGCCATGGGAAGATATGAAGATTCATTAGTAATATGGCACCCAAAAGAAGGACTTATAATAAAAGAAGATGACATTTATGTAGATGAAAATAAGTTTACTTTTTTTTGTTTCTCAAATAAAAAAAATACCATTCTTTATGGTTCTGATTTCTTATTTATTTTTGAACCTTCTGAATGGCAAACAATAAATTTATATAAGCCTGTTTCTATGGAAGAATTTTATAAAGCAATTCAAAAACACAATATAAATGCAAGTATACAAAGTTATTATTCATTACCGGATTTCGATATTAAAAAAATAAACACTTCGTCTTTTTATACAGAACAAACAAAAAATGGTAACATTTCATACATAGCAGATTTTCTAAATGTTTTACTTTTAAGTCAAATTGGAGAATCAGAGTATATTCTTCACACTCCATGGGTACCAGGAAAAGAGAATAACTCATCCGGAATAGGTGAATATCTAGAAATCGAATTTACCGAGCCAAAAGATAACCTTGTAGTATTAAATGGTTATGTAGATTTAGAAAAACGCTATCTATACAAAGCAAATAACCGAGTAAAAACAGCAGTAATCACATCATTAGATGAAGAAAATCCATTTGAAGTAGAATATGAATTCGAAGATTATGTTCATTTTGCAGAAATAAACTTTCCATGTGAAGTAAACAAAGTCCGTTTTACAATTAAAGAAGTCTACAAAGGCGAAAAATGGGATGATACTTGTATTACTGCTGTAATAACTAGATGGGAAAGTGAATACTCTTCAATACCAAATTAAAATACTAATGAACGCAATTAACCTATGCGGTGGAAATAACATAGTTTTTATCTCGAAAAGAAAATTACAAGAGGTTTAAGATGAAAACAAAAAAATTATTAACATTTGTGTTGTTAGTTTTAACAACAAGCCTTATAACTGCTCAGGACTATAATCAACCAAAGAAAATATTTAATCGTAACTTTGATGAAGTTTTTAAAGAATATACACAATCATATTCGATTGGAAAATATAAAGAATCATATATTGTATGGGATTGGTCGCTCAAAGAAGGTATAGAAATTAAAAAAAATAATATTTTTATAGAAAAAGATGCATTTCCATTTATTTTTGTAAATGATTCAAAAAACTATATTCGACTTAACAGGCGGTTATAAAAGTGCAGAAGAAGTAGGGCTAGCGCTTGGTAAAAAGGCACTAACAACAGTTGTAAGTGCAGGAATGGGAGCTGCAAGTAATTACCTAGGCGATTTAGCAGGGGAGGCATTACAAGGGGCTAGTAAATTTGCAAACTTTGCAGCTCAATCAGGAATAAGCATGGGAACAAACTACGTAACCAGTGTAGCCAACAGTGCAGTAAACTCATTTTATATAGGTCAAGATGGCCTCGCTTTTAACACCGATGGATTTACAAAATCTCTATACAGTGCAGATACCATAAGTGGAGCCTTAGGAGCTGGGATAACAGCAGGTTTAAATGCAACTACAATAGGATATAACAACCAATATGTAAATGGATTTAACAGCCAACAAATAGGAAACATAAAAACCTTTAATAGTTTAATGGGAGGTTTGGCAACAAATACAAGCTCTTTACTAATGGGCGGAAACGCAAACTTTAACCTATTAAGCTACAAAGGCGTTGGAATGCTCGAGTTCTCTTTTGGAAAAGATGGCATAAAGAGTAAAATCGGCATGGGCGGAACAAATATAAGTATGCAAAACCTAGTTGGAGCCTTTGGTGGAGCAACAAACCTACATAAGAATAGCCAAATAAACAACATAGGATATGTCAAAACAACTCTAGATGCACTACGTTCTCAATGGGGCTTTGGAGATGAAGTAGCTAAAGACCAACTAGAGGAGATAATAAAGAGAGATACTATCTTAAAATTTGACGCAGAAGGAAGCGAAGTAGCCCAAAGCATAACCGAAAACGGACAAAAAATAATACACTTAAATTCAAGTCAAAACAACGGATTCATAGACCTAGGCTTAACACTACAACATGAAGCCTACCGAGATGGAATTGTTTCAGACGCACAATCTCAATTTATTGAAACTGCTAATGCTGTCGCAGGTCATACCAAAATGGCAATAGCTATGGCAAATGATAAGCTGTACACAAAAGAAATGCTTAATCATATTTCTTCTGATACAAACTTACAAAACGATATAAACGCTTATATGTATGCTGCTTATACTGGAAATACTGGTTTGTTTGCTGGATATGTCGGTGCGAGTTATGATTCAAGTGCGGATTATTGGAGAGTAATATCAAAAAGCGACGGTACTCATTCTATTGAGTGGGATGGTAGTCGAAACATTACTATAGAATATCAAGATAAAGATGAAAATGGTAATTGGAAAAAAGTAGGAGAAGATTTCTTCAAGGATGATACAGGTAGTATGGCTGGTTCTTTAGGAAAATTATTTGGTAAGGAGAGAGCTGAACAACTACTAGGTTCAAATATTACTAATTCAGATTTGTATGATACTCAGACTTTAAAAGATGTATTGGGATTATCTGATGCTGATATTAGTAAGATACAACGTTCAGGAAAACTTCCCTCAAATGTTACTGAATTACAATTATATAAGCTTATAGGTGAATCTCTTATGAAAAATAATGGAATTACATGGAATGTAAGCAATGAAAATAATTCGGGATTTTGGGATGTAAGTGGTTTAGCTGATAGTTCGATATACGGTAATAAACTCACATCTTTTACTTTAACTGATAATAATACAATGGGATATATCTTATTTAATGAACTTGGTACAAATCAAAATATAAACAATGGTATAAATAGTCATACTTATTTTGATAGATTCGTTGTTACTGCTGAATTGATAAGAGATGAACGAAGTTTTGATGCTTTTTATATGCGAAAAACGGATTCTCAAGGAAATTCTTATGATAATCAATTTGACTCAAGAAAATCATTAGAATCGCAAAACAGAGGTCTAGATGAAATTATTTATCGCAAATATGATTTAAATAATAATCAATTAGGAGAAAGTTTTATTACATATGCACAAACTCTAGATGTGTATAATACAACTCAAGAAAAAATAGATAGAAATCAACCTTATTATTTGTTTGGAGAAGGATGGGGCCAAGGAAATAGTGTTAATTCAAATTTCTCATTAACAATTAATAGTTTAAATACTAGTGACGATTGGGTAATGACACTCCATAATTTCTACACTATAGGAAATTTTAATAAAAATTGGGTAAATTCATTTAGTTCAAATGGTTTGCCAGGAGGTGCTTGGGGTGTTCATTCTTCAGATTATTTGACTTCTGATGGTTGTTTTATCTATACAAGACCTAATCGCATTGAAGTTCAAAAAAGATTAAATGAATGGGGGTTACATTCTAATCACCAAATATATGGTATATTAAGATAAGGATTAATTTATGAAAAAATTTATTTATATAATTTTATTTACACTTTTATTTATATATAATTGTTTTTCATTTCCAATTGAAAATTATTATTGGATACGAACCCCAAATGATGTGATAAAAATAGGAAATAAGATTGGAATGTTATTTGGTGATACTTATCAAATTCGGGATATTAATGATTTTATTCTTAATTCAGATGGGTGGTATAAAACAAAATTTTGTGGAATTGATATGAATATCATATTTGGTTCAAATTATTTTGCCTATTATTCAACAAATAAAGTGTATTATCCAGATTCAGTATCTAATTTTAATTTTGGAAGTTCATTTTTACCAGTTGATGAGTATGAAAAGTATATCAAAGATTCTTCAAGTTGGATTTTGAAATGCAGTACAAAAGTAAAAGTTCCTGATTATTTAGAAGAAACAGGAAAAAATGGTAAAACAATATATAATGTTTTTGATGCAACTCATTTTTATTATTTTTCAGATGAAATTTTCACTCAATTATTTCGAGCAAATTCGATTCCATGGGCAACTTCAAAGGATCCTGATAAAATGATAATTGATGTGGAATTTCTTGAAGAAACCGATTCTTTAGTTATTCTTAATGGGTTTGTTAATCCTGAAAAGAAATACCTATATAAAGCGAATAGAAGATTAAAGAAAATAAAAATAACTAGTCCTGAATCTGATTTTGTGTTAATTGATGATTTTGAAGATGTTGTACATTTTCACGAAATAAATATACCTAAAAAAGTTAAAAATTTAAGTATAGAAATTTTGGATTATTACGAAGGAAATAGATATAAGGATTTATGTGTTCAGATGTTTGGTACTAAAAATTCTGTATTTGAAGATAGAATAGATTACATAAGTTTTGATGATTTATCTTATAATGGTAATTACAAACAATATGAATAGGTTAGGTGATGTGTGTTTGAAAAGTATGTATGTTTCATTGCAGGAATAAGCATGGGAACAAACTACGTAACCAGTGTAGCCAACAGTGCAGTAAACTCATTTTATATAGGAGAAAACGGCCTTGCTTTTAACACCGATGGATTTACAAAATCTCTGTACAGTACAGACACCATAAGTGGAGCCTTAGGAGCTGGGATAACAGCAGGTTTAAATGCAACTACAATAGGATATAACAACCAATATGTAAATGGATTTAACAGCCAACAAATAGGAAACATAAAAACCTTTAATAGTTTAATGGGAGGTTT
>JAZSCD010000095.1:0-5133 GCA_045602745.1 Clostridia bacterium
CCAAATATAGGTGGAACATCAAAAGGACATTTAGTTAGAGAAATAGATGCGTTAGGCGGAGAAATGGGAAAAAATATAGATAAAACATTTATACAATCAAGAATGCTTAACACTTCAAAAGGGCCAGCAGTCTATTCTTTAAGAGCTCAAGCAGATAGAAAAAAATATCAACAAGAAATGAAACACACTTTGGAAAAACAAGAAAAGTTGTTAATAAAACAAGCAGAAATAATAGATATAAAAGTTGAAAATGGAGAAGTAAAAGCTGTAGAAACAAATATAGGAGCAATATATAATGTAAAGGCTGTAATAATAGCAACAGGTACATATTTAAAAGGAAAAATATTTATAGGAGAAACAAACTTTGAAAGTGGTCCAGACGGTGTTTTTCCAGCTAATAAATTATCAGATTGCCTAAAAAAACTAGGTGTTAATCTGGTTAGATTTAAAACTGGAACACCTGCAAGAGTTAATAAAAAAACTATTAATTTTTCTAAAATGGAAATACAAGAAGGAGATGAAGAAATTGTTCCATTTTCTTTTGAAAATGAATCAAAAAATATAGAGCAAGTACCTTGTTATTTAACATATACAAACGATAAAACACATGAAATAATAAGAAAAAATTTGCATAGGTCTCCTTTGTATGCAGGTGAAATAGAAGGAACAGGTCCAAGATATTGTCCTTCAATAGAAGATAAAGTGGTAAGGTTTGCTGATAAAGAAAGACATCAAATATTTATAGAACCAATGGGGCTTGATACAGAAGAAATGTATGTACAAGGAATGAGTTCATCACTTCCAGAAGATGTGCAAATTGCTATGTATAGAACACTTCCAGGTTTAGAAAATGTTGAGTTTACAAGACCTGCATATGCAATAGAATATGATGCAATAGATCCATCTCAGTTAAAATTATCTTTAGAATTAAAAAATGTAAAAGGCATGTTTTTAGCAGGGCAAATAAATGGAACATCAGGTTATGAAGAAGCTGCAGCACAAGGAATAATTGCTGGAATTAATGCAAGCCTTCAAATAGAAGGAAAAGAACCAGTAATACTTCATAGATCAGATGCATACATTGGAGTTTTAATAGATGATATAGTTACAAAAGGAACAAATGAACCATATAGAATGATGACATCTAGGGCAGAGTATAGATTATTATTAAGACAAGATAATGCAGATTTAAGGTTAACTCCAATTGGATATGAGGTAGGTTTAATATCAGAAGAAAGATATAAAGCTTTTTTGGATAAAAAAGAGAATGTAAAAAAAGAAATTGAAAGATTAAAAAATGTAAGTGTAAAACCTTCAGAAGAAACAAATAAGTTCTTAGAAGAAAATGGTTCTACACCTATAAAGCATGGTGTAAAAATAATAGAATTATTAAAAAGAAGTGAAATATCATATAAAGCATTAGAAGTATTAGATAGAAATAGACCTGTTTTAACAAGACAAGAGGCTGAACAAGTAGAAATACAAGTAAAATATGAAGGATATATAAAATTACAATTAGTACAAGTAGACAAATTTAAAAAGTTAGAAACAAAAATTCTTCCAGACGATATAGATTACAAAAATTTAAAAGGAATAAGTTTAGAAGCAAGTCAAAAACTAGATAAATTTAGACCGAATTCAATAGGCCAAGCATCAAGAATATCAGGTGTTTCGCCAGCTGATGTAGCGGTGTTGTTGATTTATTTAGAGCAAAGAAAAAGGAAATAAAAACGATTCTAGGGAATGTCCTTAAAAAGTATTAGATTGTCTGAGACTTTTTGGGACTGTCATGAATTGTAAATAATAATAATTGCAAACATTGTAGGGGCGGGCCTTGTGTCCGCCCGTAAATTAAATGGGTGAACACAGTTTGTACCTACAAAATTTATAATAAATATATATTTTTATAATAAAGAAAGAGAGTAAATATGGATATTAAAGAATTTGAACAAACAATGTCAGAAAATTTAAAACAATTAAATATAGAATTATCTAATGTGCAAATAGAACAATTTTATGATTATATGAATATATTAATAGAATGGAATAAAGTTATGAATTTAACTGGAATTACTGAACCTAAAGAAATTATAATAAAACATTTTATAGATTCATTAACTGTTTTAAATAAAATTGATAAACAAAGCAAAATTATAGATGTAGGAACAGGCGCAGGGTTTCCTGGAATTCCAATAAAAATAGCTTTTCCAAAAACAGAAGTTGTTTTATTAGATTCTTTAAATAAAAGAATCAACTTTTTAAATGAGGTTATAGAAAAATTAAAATTAAAGAATATTAAAACAATACATGGAAGAGCGGAAGACAATGGAAAAGATAAAATGTATAGAGAAAAATATGATATAGCAATTGCAAGAGCGGTTGCACCATTAAATATTTTATTAGAGTATTTAATGCCATTTGTTAAAGTTAATGGTAAATGCATTTGTATGAAAGGTTCAAATTCAGAAGAAGAAATAAAAAATAGTAATAATGCAGTAAAAATTTTAGGTGGAAAAGTGATAAATAAAGAAGAATTTTTTATTACTAATACAGATATAAAAAGAAGTATAATTGAAATTGAAAAAACTAAAAACACTTCTAATACATATCCAAGAAAAGCTGGAACACCAACTAGAAATCCACTATAAATCTGTTTCACACATAACAAACCTGTGAAACAATTGCTACAAGCTGATTTTTACTGACAGGCAAAATAACATTTTTCGACAAAATAATTAAAAAATAAATAGAAAAATATTGAATAAATTCATTGACATATTGATTATATTTTTATATTATTAGTATGTTGATGAATTTTTTTTTGAAAAGAGTAACAAAGAAAGTTTTTTATACATAAGATGGAGGGATAAAATTGAGCAAAGTAATCGCAGTAGTAAATCAAAAAGGCGGGGTTGGAAAGACTACAACCGCAGTAAATGTAAGTACAATACTAGCAAAAAAAGGTAAAAAAGTTTTATTAATAGATTCTGATCCTCAAGGAAATGCAACAAGTGGATTAGGTATTGATAAAAACACGGATAAATCAATATATGATGTTATAATAAATGATGTAGAAATTAAAGAAGCAATAATAGAAAGTCCAGTGAAAAATTTATGGGTATGTCCATCTAATATAGATTTGGCAGGAGCAGAAGTAGAGCTTGTTCCAATGATGGCTAGAGAGCAAAAATTAAAGGAAAAACTAGAAAAAGTTGAAAATGATTTTCACTATATAATTATAGATTGTCCACCATCATTAGGACTTCTTACTTTAAATGCTTTTACAGCTTCAAATTCATTATTAATACCAATTCAATGTGAATATTATGCATTAGAAGGAGTTGGACAACTTATAAATACAGTAAATTTGGTAAGAAAACAACTTAATAAAACTTTGTATATAGAAGGTGTTGTTCTTACAATGAATGATGCAAGAACAAATCTTTCTAATCAAGTAATAAATGAAGTAAAAACTTATTTTAAAGATAATGTTTATAAAACAATAATACCAAGAAATGTAAAGCTTAGTGAAGCACCAAGTTTTGGTATGCCAATAACTGTATATGCACCAAAATCAAAAGGTGCAAGATGTTATGAAAAATTAACAAATGAAATATTAAAGGGAAAAAAACATAATTAGGGAGGTTTTACAAAATGGCAAAAAACACAGGGTTAGGAAAAGGATTAGATGCATTATTATTAAATAATATAGTAGAAGAAAGTATTGATGAAGGAGAAAAAGTTCAAAGTCTAAAAATTATAGATGTAGAACCAAACAGAGAACAGCCAAGAAGAAGTTTTGATGAAGAAGCTTTAGAGGAATTATCAAATTCTATAAAAGAATATGGTGTTATACAACCAATTATTGTTACAAAAGAGGATAATTATTACAAAATAGTTGCAGGTGAAAGAAGATGGAGAGCATCTAAAAAAGCTGGAATGACAGAAATACCAGCAATTGTAAGAGAATATGATAAACAAAAAAATAGTGAAATAGCATTAATAGAAAATATTCAAAGAGAAGACTTAAATCCTATAGAAAAAGCAACAGCTATAAGAGAATTATTAGATACATATAATTTAACACAACAACAATTAGCAGACAAACTTGGAATTAGTAGAAGTGGTCTTGCAAATAGTGTAAGAATACTAAATTTAGATAAAAGAGTAATAGATCTAGTAAAAGAAGGAAAAATTACAGAAGGACATTGCAGATCATTACTTGCAATTAATGACCCAGAAAAACAATATGAAGCTGCTAAGTATATAATACAATCAGGTGATAGTGTAAGAGAAGTAGAAAAACAAATGCAAATAAAGAAAAAATCAAAACCAGCTGTAAAAAATAGATATCAACCAATTTATCAAGAAATAGAAGATTCTTTTAGAAGTTTTTTTGGAACTAAAGTTAAATTAGAAGCAAAAGAAAGAAGTGGAAAAATTATAATTCAATATTCTTCAAATGAAGATTTAGATAGGATATTAAATATAATTAAATAAATATTCTAGGAAACGATTCTAGGGACTGTCCCTCTTTTGTTTTAGGACAAAAGGGGACTGTCCTGAATCGTTAACAAATTCGCTTCCAGAGATTTATTTAATTAGGAAAGGAAGATTACAAATGATGATAAATTTTCTAAAAACGGAGACTTTTTTAATAATAATTGTAGGAGCTAATATATTATTATTAATTTTATATATTTCTAATTTATTTAAATTAAAAAAAATAAATAAAAATTATAAAACATTTATGAAAAAATTAGGAAATGGTAATAATATAGAAGAAATACTTAAAAAGTATATACAAAAAGTAGAAGAAGTAGATGAAAAAAATAAAGAAATTATGGAATATTGCAATAGATTAGAAAAAGATATTTCTTTATGTATTAAAAAAATTGGAATGGTGAGATATAGTGCTTTTAAAGATACAGGAAGTGATTTAAGTTTTGCGTTAGCACTTTTAAATGAGAAGAATGATGGAGTAATATTAAACGGAATATATTCAAGAGAAATGTCAAATATCTATGGAAAGCCTGTAATTAAAGGAAAATCAGAATATACAATATCAGAAGAAGAACAAGAAGCAATAAACAAAGCAATTGGAAATATATAAAATTCCAAAAAATACTATTG
>JAZSCD010000096.1:0-5573 GCA_045602745.1 Clostridia bacterium
AAAATGTATTAGATAATACAATAAAGGAAGTTATAAATCAAAATATCAAAATAGAATATAATGAGAAAATAATAGATTTTCCAAAAGAAATAGATGGAGTAGGAGTAATAGGAAAATTAGAAATACCTAAAATTAATTTAACTACATATATATTAGTAGAAACAAACAAAATAAATTTAAATAAATCTGTTACTAGATTGTGTGGACCTAATGTTAATGGGGTGGGGAATTTATGTATTACTGGTCATAATTACCATAACAGTAAAATGTTTGGAAATTTAAAAAAGTTGAAAAAAGAAGATAAATTTAAAATAACAGATATAAAAGGTAATATAATTGAATATCAGATTTATAATATATATGAGGTTTATCCAAACGAAATAGAGTGTTTATCACAAGAAACAGGAGGAGAAAGAGAGGTTACACTGATAACATGCACTACAGGAGCGATTAAAAGATTGATTGTAAAGGCTATAGAAATATATGATTAAAACTATTGCAAAATTAAGTTAAAAACATATATAATTAGTATATATTTTATACGAAAGGAAGAAGTTATGAGAAAAACAAAGATAGTATGTACATTGGGGCCTTCAACAGATGACCCAGAAGTTTTGAAAAAATTAATGCATGCAGGTATGAATGTTGCAAGAATAAATTTTTCACATGGAAATTATCAAGATCAAGAAGAAAGAATTAATGTATTTAAGTGGATAAGAGGAGAACTTGGACTTCCAATACCACTTCTTTTGGATACACAAGGACCAGAAATAAGAATAGGAAAATTTAAAGATGATAAAGCTTTTTTAGCTAATGGAGACACATTTACACTTTTAAATGAAGAGACCTTAGGTGATGATACAAAAGTATCTATAACATACAAAGAATTATATAAAGATGTAGAAATAGGAAGAACTATTTTAATAAATGACGGAACTATAGAATTAAAAGTAAAAGAAATTATAAATAAAGATATTGTTTGCGAAATTATACAGGGTGGACATTTAACAAATAGAAAAAGTATAAATGTACCAGATTTAGTTTTACATTTACCAAGTATTACAGAAAAAGATATAGCAGATATAAAATATAGAATAACTGCAGGATTTGACTATATTGCAGCATCTTTTGTAAGAAAACCAGAAGATGTGCTTGCAATAAAACAAGTTCTAAAAGAAAATGGTGGAGAACATATAAAGGTTATTTCTAAAATAGAAAACAGAGAAGGAATAAATAATTTTGATAAAATATTACAAGTATCAGATGGAATAATGGTAGCAAGAGGAGACTTAGGTGTAGAAATACCAATGGAAGAAGTTCCAATATATCAAAAACAATTTATTAAAAAAACATATAAACAAGGAAAACCAGTAATAACAGCAACTCAAATGTTAGAATCAATGACAACAAATTCAAAGCCAACAAGAGCAGAAGTTAGTGATGTAGCAAATGCAATATATGATGGAACAAGTGCCATAATGCTTTCACGGAGAAACTGCAACAGGTAAATATCCAGAAGAATGTGTAAAAACTATGAGTAGAGTTGCAATTACAATAGAAAATTCACTAAAATATTGGAAAAGATTTAAAAATAAAGAGTATAGCTTAGAAGAACTAGATTATAAATTTAACATGAATTATTCTGTTTGTACATTAGCTTCAAATATTAATGCAAAAGCTATAATTGCTTATACAAATACAGGTGATACAGCAAGAATGTTAGGTAGTTTTGGACCTGAATGCCCTATATTTGCAATAACACAAAATGAAACAACATATAGGCAATTACGGAGCTACTTGGGGAATTATACCAAAACTATTTCCACATCAAGAAACTATAGATAGATTAGTATGCTTAGGAATAGAAACATTAAAGCAAGAAGGCTTTTTAAAGCCAGAAGATAAAGTAGTAATTGCAGGAGGAGCAAAGGCTGCTACAGATTTATGTGATTGTGATGCTGAGATAAATACATCAATGGGTGGAATAGTAAAAATATAATTTAGTAAAAAGGAACTTATAAGGTTCCTTTTTTGTTGACTAGGAAAATTATCAAATTTTTTTAGTCAACAAAAAAGTTTAGCTAATATTACTGCAAAACGGAGCTTGCAACAATTAACATAAAATGGTATAATTAAGACAAGTATGGCATTTAGCCAATTTATATATATTTACTTTTTTCAATCTTACAGAGGCTAACTTTGTAAGTTCGCGTATGCGATATAAAATTAAAAAATGAGGGTATACCCTCAGGAAGGACATTGAAAATGAAAAAATTTAAAAAAACAGCAGTTGTACTTTTTGCAGTAGTACTTCTTGTTAGCAGCACAATTTTTACTGCAGCAGCAACCACCGAGACAAAAACCATCGAACTGGAGACTCGGTCAGTTTTACTGATCGATAAGTCAGGCTCTATGGAGGATCAACAGAAAGTTGATCAGATTCTTGGTCAGTATGACCCTTCATCGTATGATGCAGTGGTTAATTTTGACCACAGAATTTCTACCGAAGACAGTTTTGTTGGAGGCGGAGACAGCCACATCTGCGAAGTGATTGATAAACTTGCTAATGCAGGGTTTACTCACATCACTGTTGTGACAGATGGGCAGCAGTGGCCTCACGACTACTCAGCCTTATCGGTATATACCGATTTGGACCTTACCATTGATTTGGTTGAGGAGTCTGAGGATTCGGAAGAGTTTATCAATCAGCTGAAAAGCAGATTGGTGAATTCAAACTTGATGGTTGCCAAACCTGATGGTTCCGAGGAAGTAGTCCTCAATGACTACAAGGCACCTATCTACTTGATAGAAGTGCCGGTAGTTGAAGAGAATACTTCGGCAAATGATATTGAAGATGAAGGTGACAAAACTTTCATCGAAAATATCAAAGAAGGCTACTTCCCTTGGTGGGTAGTTCTTCTGCTTGCAGCTATTATTGCAGCCCTCTTTGACTTTATTCATGAGCTAATTACTCGTGGAAGAAGAGAAGAAGAGCAAAAAGTACAGCCTACTCCCACTGGAGTAACAGCTGTTCCTACACCTGCACCTATTCCTGCAAAGGCAGTCGTGCATATTGCAGAAGGGGCTTGCGTAGTGGCTGATATTTCAGGCAGTATGGCTGATCAGCAGAGAGAAACTGCTAAAGCATGCAGGTATGCGCATAAAAGTTCGGAAGCTGTAATTTGTTTTGGAGATTCAGTCTCTGAACATACAGTAGATGAATTGGAAACAGTTAAACCAGCAGGGAGAACTGCTGGATGGGAAGCTATGGAATATGCTTCTCAAAAGGGTCGGTACGAGATTGTTCTCGTTTCTGATTTGGGCTTTAACGGAAAATCATTCGATGAGAATGCATTTTCTAAAAAGTTCAAGAAGGTTACGGTAGTTGCTCCGAGTAGCTACCATGTACCTACCCTTGAAAAAATCAAAAAAATTGCAGATGAAGTTGAGGTACTTCCTCTGTAATTAGCAATATCCTTTCAACTTCTATCCCGGTCAGCGAATGCTGACTGGGATATTTTATTGCACATTTTTAAAGTATTTATCATAAAATGTAATATATACAATAAAAAGGAGGAAAAACAATGTATAGAAACTATATACAAACAAGATCGTGCTGTTCATGTAATAACCAAAAATGCAATGATAAACAGCAAGATGTAATTGATGATACTTGTGAATGTGTTCAAAATACAGTAGATCCAAAAGACATGTGCGAATGTGGATTCGATGAAGAAGACAAAATGTTTCCAGCAAATCCTATGCTTGCACAAAGTTATGTACCATGGCATACTATGGATAAAACATTTACACCATGTGTAGGATTAAAAATGGGAACAATTTTTCCAGAACTAGTAAGCCCATATATGCCAGGTCAATCTATGGAAGAAATTGAATATATTAGAAGAACAAATAAAATAGGAGAGGGGTGTAACAAATAATGGACTGTAAAGAAAATAAATGCGAAGAAAATAGAAATAATTGTGAATCTGAAGAAAATATACAAAGAAGAGAAATGATTAATCAAATTAAATCTTTAGATTTTGCAATTATTGAACTTGGTCTATATTTGGATACACATCCTGAAGACCAAAAAGCATTATGCATGTATAGAGAATATACAAAACAAGTAAAAGATTTAAAAGACAAATATCAAAAAATGTATGGGCCACTTACAATTTTCTTCCCATGCAACAAATGGAGATGGCTTGAAGAACCATGGCCTTGGGAAAGGGGGAATTTTTAATGTGGACCTATAATAAAGTATTAGAATATCCAATAAATATAAAATGTCCAAATCCAAGACTTGCAAAATTTATAATATCACAATATGGTGGACCCGATGGAGAGCTTGCTGCATCACTTAGATATTTAAGTCAAAGATTTGGAATGCCAGACCAAAAAGCAAAAGCTATATTAAATGATATAGGAACAGAAGAATTAGCCCATTTAGAAATGGTTGGAACTATAGTTCATCAATTAACAGATGGAGTATCTGCAGAAGAATTAGAAAAAGTAGGTTTAGGAGCATACTATACAGACCATGGAGTAGGCGTTTATCCTCAAGCCGCTGCTGGATGGCCATATAATGCAGCAACAATTGCAGTAAAAGGTGACCCAATAGCTGATCTTCAAGAAGATTTAGCAGCAGAGCAAAAAGCAAGAGCAACTTATGAAAAATTAATTGATTTGTGTAAAGATGATCCAGATGTTATTGAGCCGCTTCGCTTTTTAAGAGAAAGAGAAGTAGTTCATTTCCAAAGATTTGGAGAAGCACTAAGAGGAGTGCAAGACAAACTTGCAGAAAAGAAATTTTATATGAATAAAAATATGAAATGTAGATAGAGAATAATTCCCACTTTTTGGTGGGAGTTATTTTCTATTATTGCATTTTACATAAAAACATGCTATAATCTTTATGTTTCCAAAAACTATTAGGAGGATTTGTATGAAGTATCAACAGTTAGATAGAAATCAAAAAGAAAAAATAAAAATAACAATATATAATTTAAAAGAACAAGGTTTAAGTTATGTAAGAATATTAGAAGAATTGAAAAAACAGGGTATAGAGATATCTTATAATACTGTTTGTGAAATATGTAAAGAATTGGATGTTTTAAAAGGAGAAAAACAATCGAAACTAAGAGAAGATAGAATTCAAGAAATAAGTGATGAGGAAATATATAATTTAAGGGAACAAGGTTTAACTTATAAAAGAATAGTAGAAGAATTAAGAAAACAAGGAAAAAGAATAGATATAACAACTCTTTCAAAAAGATGTAATTTAATATATATCCAAAAACGAAAAGAAAATTTGGATCTAAGGAAAAAAATAACACCTGAAAGTGAAACTTTAAATGAAAAAATATATGATTTAAGAAAAAAAGGGTTAACATATGAAAGAATAGTAGAAGAATTAAGAAAACAAGGTATAATTATGAATGTAGTAACTGCTACTAAAATATGTAATGAGATGTATGCTTTAAAAGAAGAAAAAGAACCGGAATTAAGAGGAAATAAAATTCAAGAAATAAACGATGAGCTAATATATAATTTAAGAGAACAAGGTTTAA
>JAZSCD010000097.1:0-6675 GCA_045602745.1 Clostridia bacterium
AGTTATAACTGCAAAAATATTTTCCGGTAATTTTAGTGATAGTGCTGCAATGTATATACCAAGCAAAACAAAAAATACTTTTAGTGGTTTATAGAATCCAATTTCTTTAATTTTCTTTTTATCTTTTACTTTAAACTTAAACATCTTTATTATGATATATGCAAAAGACGAGCTCAATATTTTAAAAATTACAATTATTGCTAGTCCTATTCCAATATCAATAATGTTTTGGATAGTTATATTTTTTAACATATTTATTATTTCATTAATAAATTTCATATTTAATCACCTTTTAAATTTTAGCATATTTTGGTAAATTATTCAACTTTAGCATAATTGGCAAGTAAAATCATAAAATTTAATGGGAGGTAGATATGAGAAATAAATTATTTGTAAACACATTAATTGCGATATTGTTACTATCAATTGCAATACCGGTATTTGCATTTCCACCATCAAGTGATGAAATATATGAAGGAATTGATGTGAGTGAATGGCAAGGAACAATTAACTTTGAAGAAGTGGCAGATTCAGGAATAGATATAGTATATATCAGAGCAAGTGAAGGGACAGATTATATAGATCCATATTTTAGAGAAAACTATGAAAATGCAAAAGAAAATACATTAAAAACGGGATTTTATCACTATTTAACTGCGAGAAGTGTGGAAGAGGCAAGAGCAGAAGCAGATTTTTTTGTAGCTAATATAAAGGGAACACAGCCTGATTGCAAACTTGCAATGGATTTCGAATCATTTGGTGATTTAAGTATAGAGAAAATAAATGAAATTTCAAAAGTATTTTTAGAAAGAGTTCAAGAATTAAGTGGTAAAGAATGTGTGATATATAGTGATGCAAATAATGCAAGAGAAGTGTTTGATGAAGAATTAGCGCAAAAGTATGCAATATGGGTTGCAGACTATTTTGTAGAAGAACCAGAAAATAATGGTAAATGGTCATCTTGGGTAGGGTTTCAATTTACAGACAGAGGAAGAATAAATGGAATTGATGGAAATGTAGATAGAGATAAATTCACAAATGGAATACTATTAAATGACACATCAAAAATACCTGAAGATACAACTAAAGATGTAAGGCAAGAATTTAAAGAAATAATAGTAAGAAGAGGAGATACATTAAGTAGAATTGCAAGAGAATACAACACATCATATGAGTATTTGGCAAAAATAAATAATATAACAAATCCAAATTTAATATATGTTGGGCAAGAAATAAAAGTTCCAGTTCTAGACAATGATACAATTAGTGATACAAGTCACAGATTATACATAGTAAAAAGAGGAAACACACTAACACAAATTGCGCGAGAATTTAATGTTACAATACAAGAAATAGTAGAACTAAATGATATTGCAAATCCAAACCTTATATTCACAGGTCAAATTTTAAGAATACAAACAATAAACAATTAAGTTAAAAAACTGTGGAAAACCATTTCTAAAAATACAAAATTGTGGAATAAAATTAAAAAAATGGAATATAATACAAATATGATTAACTGCAATTTACAGTGTAGGGGTCGCTGCCTACAGCGACCCGCTCTTCAAAGAAATTGCTTAAAAGTAGAAAAATTACTTAAAAGTATTGACAAATACAGCTGAGAAGGGTATACTAATACAGTACTAAAATTGAATATCGCGGGGTGGAGCAGTTGGCAGCTCGTCGGGCTCATAACGAGAAAGGGACGAGAAAATCTGAAAACTCTCAAACTACGATAAATAGCTAAAAGTATTGAAATATATACAGTTTGCTAAATTAATAACAAAACCTTTTAAGACCATTAAAACTTATTAAAAATGAATAAAATTTATTTAATAAAGGGACATTAAAGGGACAAAAAGCACAATATTTAATTTTTTAAACATCGCGGGGTGGAGCAGTTGGCAGCTCGTCGGGCTCATGAAAAATTGTGGCTCTATTTAGAAATAAATAGATGAACTGTGGATGAATTCAAAGAAGGCTAAAACATTTTAAAATGTCATGTTAACTTTGAGCCAAGTTGAAAGTACACTTTCAAAAGGTGCAGAGACTACTGGAGGAATAGAGTTTCCTTAATAACCAGATTTAGGATCCACTACCTAAAGCATGAAAATGCCAAGGTAAAGACATAGTCCAGCCTATAGTGAAAATTATAGATAACTAAACCCGAAGGTCGATGGTTCGAGTCCATCCCCCGCAACCAAAAAGATTGGAAAGCAGGTACAACTACCTGCTTTTTAATATATTTAAAAATAGAGTAAATAAACATTGTAAATTTTTTTCAAAGATTTCTGTAATAATTTGTTTATTATTGTAAAATTATTTTAATAAATGAATTTATGAAGTATTATTGAGAAAAAAATGTTTTTATGATATAGTTAAAACAATAAAAATAGAATAGAGGATTAGCTGGTATGGATAATTCTGTGTTTATGAGTATAAAAGAAATACATATAAATAGGATATTACAAAGATTAAAAAATCATGAATTTAGAACAAAAAAACCTAAAAATAAAGTTGAATATATAATTGTTTATGTTCCAACTACATTAAAGGAATTAAAATATATTTTAAAAGTAAAAGAACCAATAGCAAGTCCTAATAAACTTTTAATTGATGGCTTTGGAAACCAAAAATTTAATGAAGAAAATAAAGAAAAGTATGCCTATCCCATAGAAAATGTTTTTGAAATAAATAAACCAATAAAATTAGATGAATTGAAAAGTAAATTTAATTTTACTGCACCTCAAAGCTTTGCATATGGAGAGAAATACAAAAAGTTATTAGATTATATAGAAGAAGTAGGAATATCCAAGTTATATTAAGGAGATGTAATAATGAAAAGAAAGTGTATAGAATTATTTGCTGGAGCTGGGGGATTAGCTTTAGGACTAGAAAAAGCGGGATTTGAAGAAATAGGACTAGTAGAAATAGATAAAACTGCATGTGATACTTTAAGATTAAATCGACCTAATTGGAATGTAATAGAAGAAGATATTGTTGAATTTTCAAAAAAAGACTTATTAAAAGAATTCAATTTGAAAAAAGGAGAATTGGATTTATTGTCAGGAGGCTATCCTTGCCAAGCATTTAGTTATGCTGGTAAAAAATTAGGGCTTGAAGATATAAGAGGAACAATGTTTTTCTATTATGCAGAATTTTTAAGACAATTGCAACCAAAAATGTTTTTGGCTGAAAATGTAAAGGGTTTAACTACTCATGATGGAGGAAGAACAATTCAAACAATGGTAGATGTATTTGAAGAGTTAGGATATACAGTTGAGTGGAAAGTTTTAAATGCGTGGGATTATGGCGTTGCAGAAAAGAGGCAAAGGGTAGTTATAATAGGGACAAGAAATGATTTAAAAGGAAGTGTAAAATTTGAATATCCTAAACCACATGATTATAAACCAGTTTTAAGAGATGTATTACAAAATGTTCCTGAGTCAGTGGGAGCTAAATATCCAGAGAAAAAGAAAAAAGTTTTTGATTTAGTACCTCCTGGAGGATATTGGAGAGATTTACCAGATGATGTTGCAAAAGAATATATGAAATCTTGTTATTATATGGGTGGAGGTAGAACTGGAATTGCTAGAAGAATTTCTTGGGACGAGCCATCATTAACATTAACATGTTCACCTATGATGAAACAAACGGATAGATGTCATCCAGATGAAAGCAGACCATTTACTACTAGAGAATATGCAAGAATTCAATCTTTTCCAGATGAATGGAATTTCTCAGGAAAAATGAATGATATATACAAGCAAATAGGAAATGCTGTACCAGTGCAACTTGCAAAAGAAGTAGGGATATCAATAATGGATGCTTTGAATAAAGGAGTGAGTGAAAATGTGGAATCTTAATTTTATAACAAGAGAAGAACTTAAAGAACATATAAAAAATACAATTTCTACATATGAAAGAACTTTAGATGGAATAGATTTAAGCAAATTTAATTCAAATATTGTAGATCCTATAAAAATGGTATTTGATAGCAAGGTATATAGAAAAAATTTTGAAGAGGTTATAAAAGATGAATTAGTAAGACAAAGAGACAAAACAAATTCTAATGCTATCGGGTATTTTCATCAAAATATGTTTAAATATATAAAAAATTGTGAAGTTCCTAGAGAGGGATTTGATGTTATATTTACCAAGGAATCTGGTAAAAAAATATATGTGGAAATGAAAAATAAGCATAATACAATGAATTCATCATCATCACAAAAAACATATATGAGAATGCTAAATAAAATTGCTAGCGATGATAAAGCAGAATGTTATTTAGTAGAAGTAATAGCTAAAAATAGTCAGAATATTATTTGGAGAGTTTCAGTAGATGGAGAAAGAGTTGAAAATGATAGAATTAGAAGAGTTTCAATTGATAAATTCTATAATATTGTAACTGGAGATGAAGAGGCTTTCTTTAAAATTTGTATGGTTCTTCCCGAATTAATTGATGAAATTATAGAAGAAAATAAAGAATTACAAGTTGGTTCAGATACAGTTATAGATGAACTTCGTGAAAAAAATCCAGATTTATTAAAAGCTTTATATTTATTGGCATTTAAGGAATATGAAGGATTTAATAAAATTTAATAATTCCAAAGACAAGCAAATTAGTAAAGTGTTTTTTAATTACGATATTAATTTGCTTTTTATATTAAAAAATGTAGTTAATAATTTTATTTTAGGATAAAGTTCAAAATAAAGCAGTAGAAGGGGGAATAAATTAATGTTTACAATTAACGAAATAAAAGAAAAAATATATTTTCCAAGAACTAAAGAATATTTTTTAGAAGTTGAGAAATCTTTTTTTGATGGAAATTATCGTTCTGCAACAGTAATGTTATATTCAGTGATTATTGCAGATATACTATATAAATTGGAAGAACTAAGAGATATATATCAAGATGGTGTTGCAAAAGATATATTAAAAAAGATAGATAAAGAAAGAGATGAAAACAAAAGTAATTCAGAATGGGAAATGCATTTATTAAAAGAAGTAAAAGATAGAACTGAACTTATAGAAGATATTACTTTTATAAATTTAGAATATTTAAAAAAGCTTAGAAATTTTTCTGCTCATCCTGCTTTTGATAAGAACAACGAATTAATAGCTCCAACAAGAGAAACTATTGCTGGCTTAATAGAGGAAATGCTAAATCAAATTTTAATAAGACCACCAATTTTTGCAAGTAAAATTACTGATTTAATTTCTAATGATATTGCAGAGAAAAAGTGGATATTTTTAGAAGATGAAGAAAAATTTAATACATATATAAATAATAAATATTTAAATAGAACAGGAATAAACATGAAAATGCAAATTTTAAAAGCTTTTTGGAAATTTGTATTAAAATTAGATAATGATGAATGTAATGAAAATAGAGATATTAATTTTAAAGTTATAAAAACTATTCTTAAAAGTAATAAGTTATCATGTATAGAAGAAATAAGAAGAGAAAATCAATATTATAATCAAATTAGTAATAATATAGATATTAATAAGTATTTAGTAGAGCTTATGTATGACTTTCCAGAAATATATGAGTTATTAGAAAGTAGTACTAAAACTACATTAGAGTTAACTTTTAGAGAGAAAGCGTATCTCAATACAATAGCATATTATAGATATACAACTATAGATGAATTTTTAAGTAGCATACAAAGTAATCAATTAACAAAATTCAAATATATAAGAATGTTAGAAAATTATATAAATGAACAAAAAAAGAATAGTCTATTATATGATAAGTACATAGAATTATTAAAGGATAGTCATTCTTTTAATGAGTCAGATCAATTATTTACATACACTATAGAAAACAATGTAGAAAAATTTTCTAGAGAACAAGTTATAACTTTAATAAAAACTATAAATGAAAATGACCAATTATATAATAGAAATAGGGCATATAGAGATAATAATATTATTATTGAAAAATGTGCAAATGTTTTAGGATATGATTTTAATTATGAACAATATGAGAATTTTAAATTTTCACAAGATTTATTAGACAGTGTATCTTTACCATTTTAAAAGCCTCATTTTTAGTTGTAAATAATAAAAAAAGTTAAAGGGACATTAAAGGGACAAAATAAAAATAAAGAAAAATAGAGAAAGCTGAAACACAAGGGAGAGTAAGGAAACGTAAAACTGAAAACAACACAATAAGACAAAAAGCTCGGGCTCATAAACCGAGTAAGATGAGATTTTGACTAAATGCTAAAACCCTTGATAATACAAAAAAACATTGAAAATTATATATTTTGCCAGTCCACTGATAAATCCTTTTAAGATTAAAGAAACTTAATAAAAGTTATTTAAAATTATTTCATAAAGGGACATTAAAGGGACAAAAAAAGCACGATATTTAATTAAACATCGCGGGATGGAGCAGTTGGCAGCTCGACGGGCTCATAACCCGAAGGTCGATAGTTCGAGTCTATCCCCCGCAACCACTAGTAAGTCGCTAGAGCCTTAAAGGTTTTAGCGATTTTTAATTTTTGTAAAAATCTCTAAAATTTAGCTATTTTCAACCAAATGGGGAGATTTTGGGGAGAAACCGAACTTTTTATAACCTTCAAATACTATATATTTCAATAAATTTCTTAATTTTACTTTTTATCATTTTTTTAATCTTTTGGTGCTAACAATAAATTTTGTAA
>JAZSCD010000098.1:0-7291 GCA_045602745.1 Clostridia bacterium
GACCGCTTGGCCTCCGACTTAGTAGCTGAGGAAGACGAAGACAATATTGAAGAAAATAATGAAAAAGAAGATTAATATAATTTTAGGCGGACAAATTAGTCCGCTTAAATTATCATTAAATCAAGGGACATTCCTTGTGCTATGAGGAATACCCGTAACCGAGGTTTGTCCCTCAAACCGAATATAAAACTAAAAGGAGAAATATTAATGTATCAAAAATTTGGAATAAAAGAAGAAATAATAGAATTATCAAAAAAAATAGAACCTGAGTTAAACATAGTTTTTAAAAGAGTAGACGAAATTGCAGAATACAATAGTTTAAAAGTAATATCTGCATTCCAAAAATATAACTTATCTGAAATGCATTTTAATGGAACTACAGGATATGGATATGGAGATATAGGAAGAGACACAATAGAAAATATATATACTGAAATTTTTAAAGCAGAAGATAGCTTAGTTAGAACTCAATTTATATCAGGAACACATGCGCTTTCTACAGCATTTTTTGCAATGCTAAGACCAGGTGACACATTACTTAGTATATCTGGAAAACCATATGATACATTAGATGAAGTAATAGGAACAGAACCTAATAATAGCTCATTAATTAGCTTTGGAGTAAAATATGAGCAAATTGAGTTGTTAAGCAATGATTTTGATTATGAAAAAATAGAAGAAAGATTAAAAAAAGGAAAAGTAAAATTAATAGAAATTCAGCGTTCTATTGGGTATTCTACAAGAAAAACTATAGATTTAGAAAAAGTAGAAAAAGTAATAAAACTAATAAAAAATGTAAGTAAAGATACAATTGTTATGATAGATAATTGTTATTGCGAATTCGTAAGTAAAAGAGAACCAACAGAAGTAGGAGCAGATATAGTGGTGGGTTCTTTAATAAAAAATTTAGGTGGAGGAATTACACCAAATGGAGCATATATTATAGGAAGAAAAAATTTAGTAGAATTAGCAGCAGAAAGATTAACTGCTCCAGGACTTGGTAAAGAAGTTGGAGCAAGTTTAGGTATTAATAAACAAATTTTGCAAGGATTATTTATGGCTCCACAAGTTGTTGCAAGTAGTGTAAAAACAGCTATATTTGCAAGTAAAATGCTAGAAGAATTAGGATATAAAGTACAGCCAAGATATAACGAAGAAAGATCTGATATTGTACAAACAATCCAATTTGAAGATAAAGAAAAATTAATAAAATTCTGTCAAGGAATACAAGCTGCATCTCCAATTGATTCTTCATCTGTTCCTATGCCATGGGACATGCCGGGATATACAGACCAAATTATAATGGCAGCAGGAGCATTTACACAAGGGTCTTCAATAGAACTTTCTTGTGATGGACCAATAAGACCACCATATATTGCATTTATGCAAGGTGGATTAACATATGAGTATGGGAAGTTAGGGGTAATGAAAGCTGTGTCTATGTTGTAGTTCTAGGGACTGTCCCTCTTTTGTCAAAGGACAAAAGGGGACTGTCCTGAACTACATTATATGTCTTTGAAACACCGGCGACTACTAGTCGCCCCTACAACGTTTGCAATAAAATTGATATGAGAGGAAACAAAAAATGAATGATGTTATAATAATCGGTGGTGGACCAGCAGGAATGCTTGCTGCGATATCTGCTGCTAAATCAGGTAATAAAGTAACTATAATAGAAAAAATGAATTCATGTGGTAAAAAACTATTAATTACAGGAAAAGGTAGATGTAATATAACAAATAGTACAGATATAAATGGATTTATTGAAAATACACCTTGTAATGCAAGGTTTTTATATAGTGCTCTAAATAATTTTGATAATTATGACATTATAAATTTATTAGAAGAAGAGGGAGTAAAAACAAAAGTAGAAAGAGGAGGAAGAGTTTTTCCTGTTTCAGATAAAGCACAAGATGTATTAAATGCCTTGTTAAATATTTTAAAGAAGCTAAATGTTAAAATATTAACAAATAAAGAAGTAAAAAAAATAATTGTAGAAGACGGACAAGCTGTAGGGGTCGCACTCCAGGGCGACCCGTTGCAACAAATGAAAGCAGATAAAATAATTCTTGCAACAGGTGGAAAAAGCTATCCAGTAACAGGTTCTACAGGTGATGGATATAAAATAGCAAAAGAGTTGGGACATACAATTACTGAGATAAAACCATCATTAATACCACTTACATCTAATGATAATACATGCAAAGAATTGCAAGGATTATCTTTAAGAAATGTAGGGGCAAAGCTAAAACATAATGATAAATTAATATACGAGGACTTTGGAGAAATGTTATTTACACATTATGGAGTTTCAGGACCTGTAATACTAAGTGCATCAGCTAATTTAATAAGGTACAAGAATGTGGAAGAATTATTAAAAAGTAACACTATAAAATTAGAAATTGATTTAAAACCAGCACTATCAGAAGAAAAATTAGATGCAAGAATATTAAGAGACTTTGAAGAAGTAAAGAATAAGGAATTTAAAAATAGTTTAGACAAATTATTACCACAAAAGTTAATTCCAGTGGTAATTGAAAGAACAAAAATAGATAAATATAAAAGAGTAAATGAAATAACGAAAGAAGAAAGAGCAAAAATTGTTAAAATACTAAAATGTTTTGAAATTACTATTAATGGTGTAAGACCAATAGAAGAAGCAATTATAACATCAGGAGGAATAAGTATAAAAGAAATAAATCCTAAAACAATGGAATCAAAAATTGTGCAAGGATTATATTTTGCAGGAGAAATTATTGATGTGGATTGTTTTACAGGAGGATTTAATTTGCAAGTTGCGTGGTCTACGCGGATATACAGCAGGACTTTAAATTCAAATGAAAAGCAGCATCTTGCGTTGTCAAACTGCATAAAAATTTTTTCGATATACAGCGTATAATCTCAAAAATTTTTATTTGTTTTCCTAGCAATATACTACTTTTGATTTGAATTTGATTATAGAACCGTAAAGAATTAAAAATCTATAGGGGTCGCTGCCTACAGTGACCCGAAAAACAATTGAATTAACGGGGCGCCGAGGGCGGCGCCCCCTACAATATTTGTAATAATTTAATTACAGAATATATAAAAAGAAAAAGGAATAATAATTATGGAAAAATTTAAAACAATAAAGAATAATAGCAAAGCAGAAATAGTAGAAAAGAAATCAAAATTTATAGCACATATATTTTATGTAGAAACACCAGAAGAAGCGGATAAATACATAAAAGAAATAAAAAAAGAATATCATGATGCAAGGCATAATGTTTTTGCATATGCCATAGAAACAGGAGACCGGAGGTATTGCTGTAAAATATAATGATGATGGAGAACCACGGAGGGACGGCAGGAGCTCCAATTTTAAAAATAGTTTTAGAACAAGGGTTATCTAATGTTTTAGTAGTTGTAACAAGATATTTTGGTGGAATTCTTCTTGGAACAGGAGGTCTTGTTAGAGCATATTCAGATGCTACAATAAAAGCTTTAGAGCAAACCACATATATAGAAAAAATAATAGGATATAAAGTAAAATTTTGTATAGAATATGATAAATTAGAAAGTCTAAAATATTTTGCAAGTAAAGAGAAGTTTAAAATTGTTAATATAGAATATCTAGAGAATATAGAAGTTATTGTAGAGATTAAAAAAGAAGCATTAGAAGAATTTACAAATATTAACAGTGAAATAACTTTAAAAATTTTAAAATACGATATTTTAGAAGAAAAATATATTGATACATAATTGCTTATGGAAAAAAATAGAAAAAATAGAAAAAAATTCCAAAAACCTATTGCAATATTTGTAGAAACATATTATAATTCCAAATGTAAAAAATTTACAAATTTATTTTTAGGGGGTATAAACTTGAAAGAGAAAATTACAGTCTTAATTGCAGATGATAATCCAGACTTTGCAATGACATTAGTAAGTTATTTGGAAAAAGAAGAAGATATGGAGGTAATAGGTATTGCCAAAGATGGTAAAGAGGCATGTAATATGATAATTAATACTCAGCCAGATGTAGTACTATTAGATGTAATAATGCCATATTTAGATGGACTTGGAGTATTAGAAAGAATAGCAGTTGCAAATATGAATAAAAAACCAATTTGCATAATGTTATCCGCAGTAGGACAAGCAAAAATAACACAGCAAGCAATAGATTTAGGAGCAGAATATTATGTGGTAAAACCATTTGATATAGAACTATTAATAAAAAGAATAAGAGATATAAAGTATTACAGACCAGAACCTTCTCAAAATGCATTTATTAATAGAGAAATAAAGGCACCATACATAGAAATCTCAGAAAAAAGTAAAAAAGATGAAGATAGCTTAGAAGCATTAGTAACTAACGTTATACATGAATTAGGAGTTCCAGCACATATAAAAGGGTATCAATATTTAAGAGAAGCAATTATGATGGTAATAAATGATATAGATGTAATAAATCAAATAACAAAACAATTATATCCAGATATAGCAAAGAAATTTAAAACAACACCATCTCGAGTAGAAAGAGCAATACGTCATGCAATAGAAGTGGCATGGGCAAGAGGAGAGCAAGCATCAGTAGAAAGAATATTTGGATACACAATTTCAGCTGCAAAAGGAAAACCAACAAACAGCGAATTTATAGCAATGATAGCTGATAAATTAAGATTAGAATTAAAAAGCGCATAGAATAAAATTAATTGCAAACTTTGTAGGGGCAGGCCTTGTGTCTGCCCTTTAAAAATGTATACAATACATAGTCGAAGCAAGATAGAGGTTACAGTCTATCTTGTTTTTATATAAAAAAATAGTATGTGCATTTACGGTACACATACTTGATACAAATGACTTCTCCCGAATTAAGAATGCATTTGCTTAAGCTAAATATATAATAGCATAATTTTTACAAACTGTCAAATAAAATTATCCTAAATTTTCCAATTTTAATTATATAATTTTACAATTGCATTAAGCTTATTATCTTCTTTGTTTTTTATAGTTACAATATACTCATTTTCTACTGTGTTAGAATAAAAGATTGAAAGAGTATCTCCAAGTTTTGCTTCATGCTTATACATAATTTCTATATTTGAAAAATTGTAGTTTTCGTATATTTCAGATGGAAGAGCTTCATATGCATAATCTAAATAAATAAGATTATTTACATGCCTATTTGTATCAATATCTCTTCTTTGAACATTATAATCCATAATAAAGTCTAAAGTTTTAGGTTCTTTTAGTTTTTTAGTAGAATTATCATCAAAAGCAAATTTATCTATACATTTATATTTTGCTTGAATTTCTGGAGTGATTTTAGTAATACATTTTTTATTTACATCAAACAATACCCATTTTGAAGAAGCTTTTGCAACAAGAATATTATTATCATAAACTTCAAAATCTCTATATGAGAATAGTGGGTTTTCTGATCTAGTCCAAGTATTAATAGTAAGTTTTGTATTAGTTCTAGGACGAGTAAAAACTTGTAATTTCCAATTTAAAATAAGCCAAGCAAGTCCAGTTCTAGGAACATCATTTACGCCATAACCAAGGCTTCCAGAACAAATTCCAGCAACTTCTTGCATTAATCTTAGAATCCCTTTATTAGACATCTGATTATTTTTATCAACATCTGAAAAATTTATATTTATATCATAAGAATAAATACTCATAATTATACCTTCTTTCAATAAATAGAAATATATCATAGTTTTTTTGAAAATTCAAATTTATTTTTTAGTTCGCTCCCAGAGATTTATTTATATTTTACTTCGCGCTACTCTACATTTAGATATGTAGAATACTAATAAAATCAGTTAAAATACATTAATTTATGAGCACCGCATGTGATTGGAGTGTTTATGTAAAATTCTTAAGGAAAATTGAAGGAGGAAGCGGGAACCGAGAGGCTCGTTCAATTTTCATTTAGAATTTTTTAAACACGTATTGAACCGAGGAGCGCAATAAATTTATGTTTTTAACTAGATTTTATGGACGTCTTTCAATTAAAACTAAATCACAATTCCCTATAGCAAAAACTACAAATCTACGGTATAATATAGCAAAGGAGTAAAATATGAGTAAAGTAGAATTATTAGCACCTGCAGGAGATTTAGAATGTTTAAAAGTAGCTGTGCAAACGGGAGCAAATGCAGTATATTTTGGGGCAGAAGAATTTAATGCTAGGGTAAATGGAAGAAATTTTGAAAAGCAAGAATTAATAGAAGCAATTAAATATGCAAAACTTAGAGGAGTAAAAACACATTTAACATTAAATATATTAATTAAAAATAATGAGTTTGAAGATGCTATTAAATTAGTAGAATTTGCATATAATTCTGGAATTGATGCAATAATTATTCAAGATTTAGGACTTGCGAAAAAAGTAATAGAACTTTTTCCAGATTTAGAAGTTCATAGTAGTACACAAATGACAATATACAATTTAGATGGAGCAAAAAAAATAAAAGAATTAGGTTTTTCAAGATGTGTATTAGCACGTGAATTGTCACTACAAGAAATAGAACATATATGTAAAAATATAGATATAGATATAGAAGTATTTATTCACGGAGCACTTTGTATTAGTTATTCAGGGCAATGTTTAATGAGTAGTATGATAGGTGGAAGAAGCGGCAATAGAGGAAAATGTGCAGGAACTTGTAGACTTCCATATACTTTGTTAAAAGATGGAGAAGAACAAGTAAAAGGTTATTTATTAAGCTCAAAAGATGTTTGTACATTAGATATTATTCCAGATTTAATAAAAACAGGAGTTAAGTCTTTCAAAATAGAAGGCAGAATGAAATCTAAAGAATATGTAGGAATTGTTACTTCTATTTATAGAAAATATGTTGATTTAGCAGAAAGTGGAGAAGAATATAAAGTAGATAAAGAAGATAGAGAAAAATTAATGCAGATTTTTAATAGAGGTGGATTTAGCACAGGCTATTTAAAGGGAAAACTAGGAAGAGATATGATGTATAAATTTAAGCCAAATCATATTGGAATACCAGTTGGAGAGGTTACTGGGTATAATGCAAATAAAGGTCATGCTAAGATAAAATTATCAAAAGAATTGAATTTAGGAGATAGTATTGCAATTAATGATTCATCATGTAAAATTTCTGAGCTTATGCAGGGGAATAATAACATTAAATCTGCAAATATAGGACAAGTTGTAAAGCTAGGAAGAATAAAAGGGAAAATTTTAAATGGAGATAAAGTATATAAAACTGTATCAGATAAATTAAATAAAGATATAGTTCAATTTTCTAGTAAAGAAAATATAAAAAGA
>JAZSCD010000099.1:0-3015 GCA_045602745.1 Clostridia bacterium
AGCAACATTTAAAGTACAAGTAGAAAAAATAACAATAGATATGACAGGAGTAGAATTCAAAGATAAGACAGTAACATATAACGGACAAGTTCAAAGTATACAAGTAGAAGGAACTGTTCCAGAAGGAGTAACAGTAAGTTATGTTGGAAATGGACAAACAGATGCAGGAGAATATACAGTAACAGCAAAATTCAAAGTAGACACAAATATATATAACGAAATAGCAGATAAAACAGCAAAATTAATAATAGCAAAAGCAGAACCTGAATATAGTGTCCCACAAGGACTAACAGCAGTATATGGAAAAGAGTTATCAGAAATAGAATTACCAGAAGGATACAGTTGGGAAGCAGAAGGAACAACAAAAGTAGGAAATGTAGGAAGAAATAAATTCACAGTAAAATATACACCAGAAGATACAGAAAACTACAAGGAAGTAACAGGAATAGAAGTAGAAATAAAAGTAATAAAAGCAGACTCGACAGTAAATCCAGTATATGATACTCAAACTCCAATATATGTAGGAGGAAGCTTACCTAAAATAACTTTAAGTGAAGGAGATACAGAAGGAACAATAGAATGGGATGAATATACATTAGAAGAAGGACCAAAAGTATATAACTGGACATTCATACCAACAGATACAGCAAACTACAATACAAAAACAGGAGATGTAAGTATTACAGTATTAAAAGAATATGCAAAAGAAGATATATTAAGTAATGACAGCGAATATGAGGTAGAGGAAGAGAATAAGCTATTATATATAACTAATATAATTCCAGAAACAACAATAGAAGATTATAAAGAAGAATTAAAAGATGGATATGAAATAGAACTATATGATAAAGACGGAAACAAAGTAACAAATGAAAAAGAAATAATAAAAACAAATATGAAAATGAAGGTATATAGAAAACGGACAAGAAATATGTGAATATGTATTAGTAGTAATGGGAGATTGCAATGGAAATGGGAAAGTAAATGTTGCAGATTTAACAAAAATGATGATGAGTATAGCAGAAAACTTAGCAATAAATAAAGATGAAAGTAAAGTATTAAAGGGAGCATATAAAAAAGCAGCTGATATAAATGGAAATGGAAAAATAAATGTAGTAGATTTAACAAGCTTATCTATGTATATAGCTGAAAATAAGTAAAAAAATTTTTACAAATTATTGACAAGCCAGATTTTGATATGATATTATAATAGAGCACGTATTTTGTACTTATAAAAATGATGCTTTTATAAGTACTACGTAGCTCTTATAATATAAGGGTGGTTAAAATAAAAAATATTAGTGGAACAAACTAAATATGATTTAAAAGTGTAGGGATGTAAGATTTTGAAGACATCCAAAAGTAAAATAAAATTACTTTTTCTACACTTTTTTGTGTTGTTTAAAAAAATTAAATAAGGAGGAATTAAATATTAATTCAGGTTATAAAAATCAAAACTCATTTAGGGCAGTACGGTTTTGATGGATATAATACATTAATATTTGAGAGGGACCTTATTTAGTTAGAAATTAGAAATTAGATGCATATATGCAAAAATTTCTATATAAATACATCTGCTCAAAAAAACATTTATGAAGTGCGAAGTGCGAAGTGCGAAGTGCGAAAAAGCACACCTCCCACATCACACCTCCCACATCAAAAAAGGGAGTTGATTTATTTGTTAAAAGACTTAAAGTATGAAAAAGCAACAAGAAAAACATTTGCAAAAATTGGAGATTTTATAGAAATCCCAAATTTAATTCAAGTTCAAAAAGATTCTTATGATTGGTTTGTGAAAGAAGGACTTGGAGAAGTATTAAAAGATATTTCACCAATTATTGATTATTCTGGTAATTTAGTTCTTGAGTTTTTCGATTATTATATGGAAGAAGAAACTAAATATTCTTTAGAAGAAGCTAAAGAAAGAGATGCAACTTATTCTACAAGATTACATGTAAAAGTAAGGCTTATTAATCGTGAGACTGGAGAAATTAAAGAACAAGAAATTTATTTAGGTGATTTCCCACTTATGACAGATAGTGGAACATTTGTAATAAATGGAGCAGAGAGAGTTGTAGTAAGCCAATTAGTACGTTCACCAGGATGTTACTATGAATCTGACTATGATAAAACAGGAAAAAAATTATATAAATCTACAGTTATGCCAATAAGAGGAGCATGGCTAGAATATGAAACAGATAGCAATGATATTTTCTATGTAAGAATTGATAGAACAAGAAAATTACCTGTAACAGTTCTTTTAAGAGCAATTGGACTTGTTTCAGATGAACAAATTATAGATGTATTTGGGGAAGATGAAAAAATTCTTGCAACAATAGCAAAAGATACAGTAAAAACAAGTGAAGAAGCAATTGTTGAAATTTATAAAAAATTAAGACCAGGAGAACTTCCAACAGTAGATGCTGCAAGAAACTTATTCAATAATTTATTCTTTGATCCAAGAAGATATGATTTAGCAAAAGTAGGAAGATATAAATTTAATAAAAAATTAAATTTAGCATCAAGAATTACAGGACAAGTAGCATATAACGACATATTAAATAGTGAAACAGGAGAAATTTTAGTAGAAAAAGATACAGTTATATCTAAAGAAGCTGCTAAAGAAATACAAGATTCTGGAATAAATATTGTTGATGTAAAAGTAAATGACAAAAAAGTTAGAGTAATAGGAAACGGAACAGTTGATATTAGAGCATATGTAGACGTAGATAAATTAGGAATAAAAATTAAAGAATTAGTAAATTACGAAGTACTAAAAAATATATTAGAAAATACAGATAAAAAAGACTTAAAGAAAGTAATAGAAGAAAGAGATAAAGAATTAGTTCCAAAAAATATTGTAACAGAAGATATGATATCATCTGTAAACTACTTATTAAATTTACAATATGGTTTAGGAAGAATTGATGATATTGACCACTTAGGAAATAGACGTATTAGATGTGTTGGTGAATTATTACAAAACCAATTTAGAATTGGTCTTACAAGACTTGA
>JAZSCD010000100.1:0-3166 GCA_045602745.1 Clostridia bacterium
AAACATGTTGTCTTCCTAAGACCGCTTGGCCTCCGACTTTCAATTTATCATTTACTTCAAATCGCTCTGCCATTTTACCACTCCTGCCAATTTGAAACTGGTTTTACTTTTTTAGTTTTATCTTTTCTTTCATAATCCACACATTTTGCACATACTATTTCTTTTATTTCATTTTCTACTTCTACTGTTTGTGTAAATATTACTATTCCTTTTGTACATTTTGCTTTACAATTACTGCACATTTCTTTTTCATATCTTTTTATCATTACTTCTGGAGACATATTATCACTCCTTTTTACTTAATAAAGCACTATGCAATAATACAAGGTTTTTGACACTATCATAAGTTAGTACAAGTGTCTTAGCTAACTCTATCCTGAGGCGTCCTAGGTAGCAAATCTAGCACTATAACCTTTTCCCCTCTATTTTTTAGTATTACTGCATACTACCTTATTCGGTAGTATTTACCTTAACTGTTCACATCTGTATACATCTGTTCACTTTTTAAGGTTCGGTATAAGTGTCAATATAGACACTACACAATAGAAATAGTTATAGAATATGACACCTCGAGTCAAGTCGGCTATGAGACCGTGTACTTTAGCCTCATTTCTTTGTCAACCTGCATTCTATATTCTATGTTATTTCTACTGTGTACTATATATATTAGTTGCCTATACAGACGTACGATTCTGTATTCACGAACATAAGCCAAATCCGACATATTCTTAAATATGTAATCAATGTGTACTGTGCTCACACATTAGCAATGGGCTGTTTGTCTACGAGCCTTCATTTAACAACAACTCAATACTTGTTGCACCCAAATATATTCAATGCTAGTAGGACGGCGTACCCTACATCTCTTAAAGACTATACCTACCTCCACGTTACTCACTTGTTTTAGAGCCGAGCAAAGAGATATAGTGTGATAGCTGCCTTTCTATCCTTAGCATTTTAGCCTTAACTAGAATCGGCTTTGCAATAGTTTATATAAATTTTTAGGAGTTTTTTATGCGTATTTTACAGCTAAATCTATATTAACTTATCTAGTATCATTAATATTCAATAATAGAAAAATAGAGTTATGCTGTAAAATAAATCTACAACACAACTCCGCAAAAGATATTTCTTTTTCTTGGTGCCCTATGACTGGAATTGAACCATCTTCTTATGTAGGTTTCTTTATTTTCAATCTATTGTTCCTTTAGACATATATCTTCAGCTAACTACACTTTCCTTACCAATAGAAATAATAGGGCGTATATAAAAGAGCTGACTGCACACGGCTAATCAACTCTTTTTGTCTTAGTTTTTTAAACATTATAAATAGTCCACAACTTCAACCATATTTATTATACCATCTATTTTTAAATAATTTTGCCAAAATTATGCCAATTTTTTTATTTCTTTATCAACTGCGTAGATCAAGTCCTTTTTTCTTCTTAAAAATGTGCGTTCTGATAAACCTAACTTGTCCATTGTCTCCCACTTTGTTTTTTGCTGCTGATAATATGTATTAAATATCTCTTTGCAATCACTATTGACTAATTCATAAGCTAATCTAACTGCTTTATATTCTTTAAGTGCTTTTTGTAGCTCTTTATCTTCTTGAAGTTTTACATATTGATTAAATACACTGTCTGATATACTATAAGGTGCTTTAGGCATTCCATCATAACTAGGTACTCCTACACTCATTGCATCTGCTCTTAAATTAATTATAGTTATGCAATTATAATTATATCTTCTTAAACATCCTTCTGCTTTTCTATAGTCTTCTTTATTTAATCTCATTTGTACCTCCTATGTATAAAATTAATCTTCCATAGGTGTAAGTTCTTTTATTGTTTTTTACTATTTTGTTTATTTCATTTCTTTGTATTCCGAAGCTTTGTAGTAATTTACAGAATCTTTTTTTACTTATTTTTCTGTCATTTAATGAATTTATTCCCTCGATCACTATATCGCAAGCTCTGCTTAGTAACTTTGCAATTTCTCCAGCTACTTCTCCAACACCCTCAAATGCTAATCTTACACCTTCGTATATTTTTTCAGCACTATTCATCTGTACCTCCTATAATTTATTTTTCAATTCGTCTAGTAAATTATATGTTTCATGTACTTTCTTTGCATTTATTCCTTTCTGTCTTTCATCTTTTGTTTTACAATCTACATTATCTAGATTGCTTAATGCTTTTATAATTTCTTTTTTTACTTCTTCATTTGTCATCATAGGCTTGTCCTCCTACTCCTTATTTATTTTCTTATCTAATTTATTTACTTTTTCAATTAACTCTCCAATTTTATGAACTATTTCTCCTTCGCTTTGTTTTAAATGTTCCATAAATTCTTCGTGGCTGTTTTTATCTAAACATATTGCCATATATGGAGCTTCCATTAATTTAAATGCATTTAAACTACTAATATCATTGTCTTCTTCATCTTCTAATATTTCAACATCATCCAGCAACATTCTATCTATTACCGCATTATCTCCTATGCAGGCTCTGTCACTATCTTTATATAATCTCTCAATTTTGTCCCAGGTATATATTTCTTGATCAATTACTACTTTATGTGGTATATTTTCATTTTTAACAATTCTGTTAAATAATTCTATTAATTCTATCTTCTTATTCATTTAAATCCTCCTCATCATATGTTAATTCAAGACTTTCTTCTCTACTTTTTAGTTTATAAAATATCACAGCCAATGCTTTAATTGTTTCATTTGCTACTTCAGAGTCTTCAACTTTTTCTATTGTAAATGTTTGTTCATCTTCATTTTCTTCTACATAAACTTCTATTATTTTTCTTTTCATTTATTTACCTTCTTTCTCAAATAATTGTTCAGTCACTTTAATTTTGTTTTTTCCATTCTGAAATATGCGTGGCTTTTTCAAATTTTGTCCACAGATGCATTTTTGAAATTGTTCTTATTGCTTTTATGCGACCTGTGTCTTTTGCTTCATATCTATGAGATATGAATTTATAATTTTTTATATCTCTCATATTTCCTCCTTCACTACTCAATCCAATTTGTTCCATATCTTCTATTCCTCAACTTTATATGCATTAAGATTTCTTATATTTACTCCATGTGTATCTCCAAATTCAATAATATAATTTTTTCTCTTTAATGTATTTGGATTCTGTATTATCT
>JAZSCD010000101.1:0-3855 GCA_045602745.1 Clostridia bacterium
AATGGAGGAAGAAAAAATGAAAAAATTGAATAGCGAAATTTATAAAGCTGATGAAATAAAAAATTTTAAAGAATTAATAGAAAGAAGTACAGAAAAATATGCTGATAATGTGGCATATAAATTTAAAAGAAATTTAGGAAAGAAAAATGAAACAATAGTAGAAAAAACATATAAAGAAATAAAAGAAGAAGTAGAAGCTTTAGGAACTACACTTTTAAATATGGGATTAGAAAATAAAAAAATAGCTTTAATAGGAAATAATAGATATGAATGGTGCGTGTCTTATTTTGGAATAACAACATCAAATATGGTAGTAGTTCCATTAGATAAAATGTTACCAGAAAATGAAATAAAGAGTTTAATAGAAAGAAGTAAGGTAGATGCAGTAATATATGAAGATAAATATAGTGAAATATTTAATAATATAAAAGAAGAAAACAATAGCCTAAAATATTATATAAACATGGATTTAGAACAAGATAAAAATGATATCTTATCTTTTAGAACTCTAATAGAAAAAGGAAAACAAGCAATACAAAATGGTGATAAAAAATACAATAGTATAAAAATTAACAATGAAAAAATGAGTATACTAATATTTACATCTGGAACAACAAATACAGCAAAAGGAGTAATGTTATCTCAAAAAAATATAACATCAAATATTATGGGAATGGCTAAAATGTCAAAAATGTATGAAAGTGATGTATTATTATCTTTCTTACCATTACATCATACATTTGAATGTACAATTACTTTCTTATATGGATTTTATAGTGGAGCAACAATAGCATTCTGTGACGGATTAAAATATATTGCAAAGAATTTACAAGAATATAAAATTAGTGTTTTTGTTGCAGTGCCTTTAGTATTAGAAACAATATACAAAAAAATACAAAAAGGAATAAAGGAACAAGGAAAAGAAAAATTAGTAAATACAATGAGCAAAATAGCTAACTTTTTATTAAAATTCCATATAGATATAAGAAGAAAAATTTTTAAATCTGTATTAGACCAATTAGGAGGAAATTTAAGAATAGCATATTTTGGTGCAGCTGCAATGGATAAAAATGTAATAGATGGATATAACAATTTTGGAATAGACACAGTTCAAGGATATGGTTTAACAGAGACATCTCCGCTTGTTGCAGCAGAAACAGATAAACAAAAATGTCCAGGTAGTGTTGGAATGGCACCATTTAATGTAGAAATTAAATTAGAAGATGTAGATGATAAAGGAGTAGGAGAAATAGTTGCAAAAGGACCTAATATAATGCTTGGATATTATGAAGATGAAGATGCAACAAGAGAGGTCTTAGAAGATGGATGGTTACATACTGGAGATTTAGGATACTTTAATAAAGATGGATATTTATTTATAACAGGTAGAAAAAAAGAAGTTATAGTTTTAAAAAATGGAGAAAATGTATTTCCATCAGATATTGAATTTTTAGTAAATAAACTAGCATATGTTCAAGAAAGTATTCTATTCCCAAGAGAAAATGCAAAAGGTGAAATTGCATTAGGAATAAAAATAGTATATGACGAAGATGAAATAAAAGTATGCTTTGGAGAAAAAACTAAGGAAGAATATAAAGAATTAATTTGGGAAGATATAAAAGAAATAAACAAAAGTTTATCTCAATTTAAAAGGATAAAAGAACTTATAATAACAACAGAAGAATTAGAAAAAACAACAACAAAAAAAGTAAAAAGATTTAAAGAAATTGAAAAAATATTGAATGTTTAATCTGCAATTGTTTTTATAGAGAAAATGTAGGGGCAGGGCTTGCTCTGCCCAAATAAGTAAAAACAATTCAAAATTTCAGGGCCGACCAAGGCCAACCCATACAAATACTCTACACATTAATATATTTAAAAAATGAAATAAAAACTGTTCTTAAATTAAAGAGAACAGTTTTTTAATTTTATAATTTATATAAACAAATTTAAAAAGCTGAGTGTAATAGAGATTAAAAAAGATTTTAAAGAAACACGGATACTTTTTTTAAACATATCTTGTGCAGCAAGTAAGCGGCGTTCTTTAACTGTAACAAGAGAAGTTGTTTTATTATCAGGTTCTATATCTTCGTAAATGTTTGAATCAATAATACTTGTATTGTCAGAAGAAATATTATCAGTTCCTTCTAATATTTCTTCTGTAGGTTCTGAGTCATCAAATGAAAAATCATCATTAAAATTTTCGTTTGATGTAAAGAAACTAGATGTATCTATGCTTTGTTTTTTTAAATTATTTAATTTATCTAATTCATTATTTAGTTTATCAATGATGGCGTTAATATCCATAAATAACACATCCTTGCTTTGTCTTATGAGTAAATTTTATTATTTAATTGAATTATAGCATTATAAAAAATAAAATGCAAATAAAAGTAGAAAAAATGTAAGAAATGCAAATAAAAGTAGAGAAAAAATGAAAAAAATGGAAAAAATTCATAAAAAAATATTTACAAATGCTTGTTTCCGTAATATAATAATGAACGTGAAAATATATGGATTAAAAACATATAATAAATAAGGGGGATTAAAAATGACTAATCTAAAATCTAAACTTACAATAATAGCAATTGTATTTATGTTAGTATTAATTGCTATACAAACATCAATATTTGCGGCAAACGAAAGTGTTCAAATATTAGAAAAAAATACAGGAGATTATATAATATACGTAAAAGATAATTTAAATACAGATTTTGAATTTGCTTTTTCAAATGATAAATTAGCAGACAAAAATATATTAACATATTTTTCTGCAGAAACAGATTCAAATGGAAATAAAATAGCTTTTGTAAATAGTGCTACAATATCTCTATTTTCAGCACCTACATATATGTGGGCAAAAGTTGGAACAGACTACATTGTAGAAGGAGTAGAAGTAGATTTATCAAAAGCTATAAATGAAAATGATTTACAAATTGCAGCAAATTTAACTAAAACTATAAAAGTAGATACAACTCAAACAAATACAACAGAAGAAACAGTAGATGGAAAAAAAGTAACTACTACAGTAGGAAAAGTTGTTTTAATGGATGAAGGTGAATATTCATACATTTTAATAAAAGAATCAGAAGAATATGCTAAATTAACAGAATTAGCAACAAGAATTTCTAAATTTAATTCAGAAACTGATATGTATACACAAATTCAAGTGTATTCAGAATTTTTTAATAAATCTAAAGAATTAGCTCCAGACAATACGGCAGAATGGATAAAAGTAGAAAACGACGAAATTATTCAACCAGAGGATAGCGAAGATGGAGAAAAATATATTTTATGGATAAAAGAAGAAAACAGTACAACAGAAAAAATAGATATCCAATTTTTAACTTCTCGTAAAGAATATTCAGAAGAAAAAATAGTAGAAACAATAACAACAAAACTACCAGTAACATACGATAATAATACATTATTAATAGTACTTGCTGTTTTACTAGTAGCTATAGTAGTTGTTTGTATAAGAATAAAAATGTTAAACAAAGAAGAAAAGTAGGAAAAAGCCTATGAGTAAAATAAAAATATATAAAATAATATTAGTTTGTTTAATAATTGCAACAATCACAGTTGGAGTATTAGTTGCAATAAAATACTTCAATTTATACAAAAACGAAACAGAAGCTAAACAAGTTATAGCAAATATAAACGAAGAATTAAAAAATAGTGATGAACCTATTACAGAAATAAATCAACAGATACAAGGACATAAAGTAGTTGGAATAATAAAAATTCCTAAAATAGAATTGGAATATCCAATTCTAGAAACTACAAGTAAAGAAACTTTAAATTTGTCTATTACAAAATTTTGGGGAAACCAAATTAATGAGATTGGAAATGTAA
>JAZSCD010000102.1:0-2038 GCA_045602745.1 Clostridia bacterium
CAATTGATAATATAGAAATCGCAAAAGAACTTTCAAAAAAATATAATGTAGAGATGCCAATAGTTAACAGTATTTATGATATTTTGTATAATAAATTAGATCCTAGAGATGCAGTAATAAAATTAATGACACGTGAACCAAAAAATGAAGATTAGAATATTTTATAAAAAAACGGTAAAAATAAGTACATACTAAATTTTAAGGAGACGAAATAATGAGTTTTTTATATAATATAACTAAAAAAACTAGTGAGGTAACAACAAAAATAACATTACAAACCAAGTTAAGAATGAAAATTAATGAAAATAAAGGGAAAATTGATAGAGTATACGAAGAAATAGGAAAAGAAGTTTATGAGAGACATAGAAGACAAGAAAAAATAAGTATAGAAGGTAAAATAATAACCAATTGCTTAAATATAGATAAATTATCTAAAGAAATAGAAGATGCAAGAAAAGAGTTGCTAAAAATAGAGCATAAAAAAATGTGTAAAAAATGTTTTGCTGAAATAGAAACAAATGCTAAGTTTTGTTCTGAGTGCGGAGAAAGACAAATGGAGGAAAAAACCATTTTTGAAGAGGCGGAAGAAAAACTAGAACAGACTGAAATTTTACCGCATAATAAAAAAGAAGCAGAAATAGTAAAAGAAGAGCTAGAACAAAAAAATAATAATTAATAAGGATACCTTTCAAAAAGGTATCTTATTATTTGATCTGCATTATTATTTGTTACATTAATAAAAAAATCTTTATCTAAACTAATCCACATATTAATATCAAAAATATCATTATTATCTATAAATACTCCAATGATATCTGCTATTTCAATGGGATTTTTAAAATCCTTTTTCCATTCTAAAGTATTTTTATTTTCAATTATTTCTTTATTATAGCTATTTAAAAATCTGGCTATTTCGTTATTTTTTTTACTATATAAATTTACAACAACACTCACGAAAAACCTCCATTCAGATATAAATAGTATTTCAAATATTTATAATGTTATTCAAAAGAATAAGTATTAAAAAAATGGAAATAATATTTAAAGGTGATAATAATGAAAAAAATCAAAGCACTTTTTTTATTTGCACTTATATTCACTATATTTACTATATTTATATTAATATTAACAGGTTGCGGAAGAAAAATAACAAATGAAGATACAAAAACTAAAACAGTTCAGGAATTAGAATATTTAGATAACAAAATAGTTAGTATAATAAATAAATTAAATAATATATCTCTTGAAAATTATACAATAACATCAGAAGAAATAAGTTTAGGTGAAGAAAACTTAAAAGGAAAGTCTAGTAATTCAGAAGGTGGAGGAAATAGTAGTGGAGGAAGTTCTTCGCAAGGAGGAGAATCCTCAGGAGAACAAAAAGAATCTAGTAGTCAAAACACAGCAGGTTCAGAAGCAGAAAAAAATAATGTTATAACCACAAAAATGGAGGCAAAGACTATTTTAGATTCAGATGAAAGAGATATAGATTGGAAAACAATAAAAAGAGAAATAGAAATAATAAATGAAGCGTGGGCAGTTGTTATATTAGATTTATCTAGTTTTAATATAGATAGTGAAGACATTTTTGATTTTAGTGATACATTAGATGATAGCATTTTGGCTATAAAAGATGAAAATAAAGAAAATACATTAGTAAATTTAGCTAAATTATATTCAATTATTCCAAAAATTGAAAAAAAAATAGGTGCATCAAATAGCAAAGATAAAATAAAACAAGTAAAATCATATATAATAAATGCATATGCACTTGTAGAACAAGATAAATGGGATGTAATAGAAACAAATATGAATGAAGCAGAAAGAGATTTTAAGAATATAACAAATGACATGGAATATATTAAAGGGAAAGAATATAAAGTAAATAGAAGTTATGTATTAATAAAAGAATTACAAAATTCTTTACAATATAGAGATAAGAAATTATTTTATGTAAAATATAAAAATTTAATTGAAAGCATAAACGTATTATAATAGTAATTTAAAAAAGCAAAATTGATTTTGCTTTTTTTTTATG
>JAZSCD010000103.1:0-2428 GCA_045602745.1 Clostridia bacterium
TTTTAGGAGGCAAAAAATGGAAGTTTTAAAAATTTCATCAAAATCAAACCCAAATTCAGTAGCAGGAGCAATTGCAGGATTAGTAAAGGAAAACAATAAGGCAGAAATGCAAGCAATTGGTGCGGGAGCACTAAATCAGGCTGTAAAAGCTGTAGCAATAGCAAGAGGATTTGTTGCACCTGCAGGTGTAGATTTGGTTTGTGTACCAGCGTTTGCAGAAGTAGAAGTAGAAGGAGAAAATAGAACAGGAATGAAATTAATAATAGAATCAAGAAAATAAATGTTTTAAAATGAAAAAAGAGGGGGGCTAATAAATTTTTAGTCTCTTTTTTGTTTAAGGAGGGCGTTTTGAAAACAAGTATTTTTAAGCATTTATTTTTTGCAATGGTTATTTTATTAATATGTATAGCGGTATATATTTTATATAAAGATAAGAATGGACAAGATGTTAAAAAGACTGCTAATAGAATGGAAGTTAAAATAATAAAAGAAATTAATATAGGAATTACAGAGTATGATACTATTAATCCAATATTAAGTAAAAATAGAGATATCCAATATATAGATAAGCTTATATTTCAATCATTATTAGATATAACATATGATTTTAAAATAGAAAATTTACTTACAAAAGAATTTTCAAAAATAGATGATAAAACATATATAGCAAAATTAAGGGAGGATGTATATTGGCATGATGGAACAAAGTTTACAGCAGAAGATGTTGTATTTACAGTTAATAATTTAAAAAAAGATAATATAAATTCTATTTATAAAGAAAACGTTAGTACAATAAATAAAATTGAGGAAATAGATGATTATACAATTAAAATATTACTAAAAGAAGAAACTCCATTTTTTGAGTACAAAATGTGTTTTCCAATACTTGCAAGTCATAGCTATGAAAAAGATACTTTAAATAGTAATACAGTTTTACCAATAGGAACAGGAAAATATAAAATAGAAGAAATTAAAGAGGATATTATAAAGTTAAAATTAGTAGACAATAAAGATAAAAATAAAGTAACAAATATAAATGTAGTGTTAAATGAATCAGTAAAAGAATTGTATAATGCTTTTGCTAAAAATAAAATAGATTATATGGTAACAGATAATATAGAATATGAAGAATATATAGGAATAATGGGATATAATGTAAAAAAAATAAAAAATAGAGAATTTGAATATTTAATACTAAATACAAATAATAACATATTACATAATAAAGAAATAAGGAAAGCTATTGGTTATGCCATTGATAAAAAAAGTATAAATTACAATATGTATAGTAATAAATATATAGAAAGTGATTTCCCTTTAGATTATGGTAGCTTTTTATACAATAAAGAAAAAACTAATAAGTACAATACGTCAGAAATAAAAAGAATTTTGGCAGAAGAAGGTTGGATGTATAAAAATGAAACATGGAAAAAGAATGGTAAAAAATTAGAATTTAAATTACTAGTAAATTTGAACAATGAAAAAAGAGTAAGACTTGCAGAACAACTAAAAGAACAACTAAAAGAAATAGGAATAAATATAAATATAATTAAAGCTAGCAATAATTTATATTTAAACTATATAAAATATAAAAATTATGATATGATACTAAC
The DNA here is from genome assembly GCA_045602745.1 of Clostridia bacterium. Classification (GTDB taxonomy): domain Bacteria; phylum Bacillota; class Clostridia; order TANB77; family CAG-508; genus CAG-452. Next base: position 1,614 of record JAZSCD010000103.1, read on the forward strand.
TGGAAATATAATATCTAATTGTCCAAATTTAGAAACATATTTTGGAGAAGAGAATTTATCAAATTATAATAATATAGAAATAAAAAATATATTAAATGATGTTAAAAATATAAATGATGTAAATGTTTTAACTAATAAATATTTAAATATAGCAGAAATATATAAAGAAGAAATGCCATTTATTAGTTTATATTCAAATAGCCTGTTTATTTTATCAAATAGTAATCTAAAAGGAGATTTATCTTGTAATTGGTATAATTTATTTTATAATATAGATAATTGGTATAAAATACAAGATGATTATTGATTAATAAGGTGAATTGTAATTTGTAGGACGATTCTAGGGACTGTCCCTGGAAATTCCCTCATGCAAATTACAATTTAATTCATAGCAAATACACAATAATAAAATAAAAAATAAAATCAAAAAAATGCTTGACAAAAAAATATTATCATATATAATAATAACAAACAAACGTTTGAGAAAAACATAGGAGGAAAAATATGAGTGATGAAAATTTAGAAAAGAGAAAAGCATTAGAGGTAGCATTAAGCCAAATAGAGAAACAATTTGGAAAAGGATCTGTAATGAAACTTGGAGAATATAAAGCAATGGAAATAGAAGCAATTCCTACAGGAGCATTAGGATTAGACATAGCATTAGGAATTGGAGGAGTTCCAAGAGGAAGAATCATAGAAGTATTTGGACCAGAATCATCTGGTAAAACAACACTTGCATTACACGTAGTTGCAGAAGCACAAAAATTAGGCGGAGAAGCAGCATTTATAGATGCAGAGCATGCATTAGATCCAGT
>JAZSCD010000104.1:0-33552 GCA_045602745.1 Clostridia bacterium
CGAAACTACTTAAATTATACCAGATGGAGTTTTTTTATTCTATTTGTCGCTTACCGGCATAGCCTTTTTTATTCTCACCCGCTTAGCGGGTGGTTTTAACCCCGAGAGACCTTTTGGTCTCTCGCGTAATAAAAAAACAAATCGTAACCGATTTGTTTTTTTATTATGCTAATGTATTTAATTTTTTTGCTAAATTTGATTTTTTTCTAGAAGCTGTATTTTTCTTAATAACACCTTTTGAACAAGCACTATCAATTTTTTTAACAGCATTTTTAAATAAATTTTCAGAATTTTCTTTATTTCCTTCTAATACAGCAGCTTCGAATTTCTTTACAGCTGTTTTATATTCTGATTTTATCATATTATTTCTTAATGTTTTCTTTTCGATAACATCAACTCTTTTAATTGCAGATTTGATATTTGGCATGTATTTTGCACCTCCTTAAAGTCAAAATAAATTCTCACTTTTTCTATTGTAACATGTAAATACTAAATTTGCAAGTAAAATTTAAAAAAAGCTTCATCTCAAAGATGAAGCTGAATCAATATATGGGTAAGTCCCCTTATACCTGACCTGCTTGCTAAATATTTAAAGGAAGAAAAATGAAAAATGAGAAAGCAAAATGAGAAAAACAAAATGATGATAAGCAAGCAGGTCAGTATTTAAACCGCCTATCTTGTAGATAGGTCGGGAATTGATTTTAATATAGTATATATCAAATATTATATTAAATCAATATGTTAACGTAAAAAACAACTAAATACGATGTTTACAATATAAAAAAGTTAATATATAATAATAAAGAGGTGTACAAATGAACGAAATTTTAGAAAAAGCAAGAGTAAACATGTTATCTAGAGAAATTATATTATCGAAATATGCATGTAAATCATATAATGCAGATTCAATAGAAAAAACTAAAGAAGAAATAAGACCAATATTTTTTAGAGATATAGATAGAATAATACATTCTTTAGCATATACAAGATATATAGATAAAACTCAAGTATATTCTTTTACAAAAAATGACCATATAACACATAGAGTATTACATGTGCAATTAGTTTCTAAAATAGCAAGAACTATAGGAAGAAGTTTAAGGTTAAATGAAGATTTAATAGAAGCTATAGCTTTAGGACATGATGTTGGACACACTCCATTTGGTCATAAGGGAGAAAAATATTTAAATGATATATGTAAAAAAGAAAATATAGGATATTTTTGCCATAATGCTCAAAGTGTAAGGGTATTAAAAGAATTAGAAAAAGTAAATATAAGTGTTCAAACATTAGATGGAATACTTTCTCATAATGGAGAAATTCTTATAAATAAATATATATATAACAAAAATAAAACTGAAATAGATTTTGAAACAGATTTAAATAATGCCTTTAATAAAGAAAATTATAGTAAAAAAATAGTTCCAATGACTTTAGAAGCAGCGGTAGTTAGATTATCAGATGTAATTGCATATATAGGAAGAGATATAGAAGATTCTATAAAATTGGGGATAATAGAAAGAAAAGATTTACCAAAATGTGTAACAAAGATATTAGGTGATAATAATTCTCAAATTGTAGATACTTTAATAAGAGATATAATTACAAATAGCTTTGAAAGACCATATTTAATATTTTCAGATAAAGTATTTAAAGCATTAATGAGATTACAAGAATGGAATTATAAATATATATATGCATCTTCAGAGGCAAATAAACATCAACAGTTAGTAGAAGAATTATTTTATGAATTATATGATTGTTATTTAAAGAAAATAGAACAATATGATGAGAATAAAAAACTTACACAATCTGAAAAAAACTTGTATGAATTTGTAAAGGAAAAAGATGATTTGACAAACATAAAAAGAACAATTATTGATTACATAGCAGGGCAAACAGATCAATATTTTTTAAAAGAATGCGTAGAGAATGTAAGAAAATTTAATATTGATGAATTATATAAATAATTCTATTAAATTACATAATTATTCTTAAATTGGAATATACTACAAATAAATCTTAATTTACTTTGTAAATTAAGATTTATTGAATAACTAATAGTGAATAGTAAATGAAGATTGGAGAATGATTATGAAAAATAAAGAAAATGAATTAGAATTATTAAAATCTATATTAGCTACAAAGAGGGAATTAGGAGTAGCAAATAGAAATTTTGAAACTGCAGAATCAGAATTAGTAGATTATTATTCATATCAAATAAAAGCAAGCAAGGCAAAACTAGATTATTTAATAAAACAAGTAAAACAAAAAGGAATATCTGTAGATATGATTAATAATTTAAAAATAGGATTAGAAGAAACAAAGGTAATATAGTAATATTAGAAAAAATACGAGCATAATTATAGTATTGAAGTGGAGGATAAGCTTATGGAAAACACTAATACTATAATTATTTTTTTATTCTGCATAATAGGAATTATTATATTTGGAAAAATATTTTTAACACCAATAAAAAAAATATTAAAATTAATAATCAATTCTATTTTAGGTGGGATTTTAATAGTAGCAATAAATTATATAGGAGTAGCATTTAATTTTCATATAGGATTAAATGTTATTACTTCAATATTAGTTCGGAATACTTGGACTTCCAGGAGCAATACTTTTAATAATTTTAAAAATGATTTTAGGATAATAAAAAAGAGTTTGCATTAATTTTTCTTTTTTTATATTATCTAAATACAATTTATAATCATTAATATTAATGAAATTAAAGCAACTAATAAACTTAGTGAGCATGTTACTATACCTGATGTTCTCATACCACTTTTGTATTTTGAAGATAAACCTAAAGCCAATCCTGTAATTCCTGTAGGTAAAGATAGAAAATTAAATCCTATAAAATAACCTGCTATTGCTGGGCCAACATTAGTTGTTTCTAATATTATTTTTTCAATTAGTGAAGGAATTGATTCTAGTGCTAATGCTACAATAAATGCCCATACTATAGCAATTATTCCTAATACCATACTAGATATTGCTTTTCCTTTTCCTTTAGTTTTAGAAGCATTAGAGTTAGTAGGTTCTACTAATGATTGACCACAAAAAGAACAAAAATTAATATTAGAATCTATTTCTGTACCACAATTTTTACAAAACATATTACATACCCCCGTATATATTGTATAATTATTATATAATTGTTATGTATTAAAGTCAAATGGACAGATTTAATGAGTTTTATTATTGAAAAATACGTGTAGAAATAGTATAATAAGATATATTAAATAAAGGGAGTAAAATATGGAAGAAGTAAAAGTATTAATAGATGAACAAAAATTACAAGCAAGAGTTGATGAAATAGCAAAACAAATAGGTGAAGAATACAAAAATAAGGAAATTATACTTATTTGTATATTAAAAGGTTCAATATTTTTTACAGTGGATTTAGCAAGAAAAATTAATGAAGATGTAAGGATAGAATTTATAAGAGTATCAAGTTATGGAGAAGGAACAGAAAGCACTGGAGAAATAAAAATGAAATTGGACTTAAAAGACAGTATACAAGGAAAAGATGTAATAGTAATAGAAGATATTATTGATACAGGAAGAACACTTTCATACTTAATGGAATATTTAAAAATGAAAAAGCCAAATAGTATAAAACTATGTGCATTATTAGACAAGCCAGAAAGAAGAGTAAAAAAAGTAAAAGTAGATTATACAGGATTTCAAATACCAGACGAATTTGTTGTAGGTTATGGATTAGATTGCAATGAAAAATATAGAAATCTTCCATATATAGGCTATATAGAAGAATAAATGAAACGAAAGGGGACAGACCCCTTTCGTTTCGTAAGTATAAAAATTAAAAAAAAATATGGAGAATGAAACAAAAGGGGTCTGTCCCCTTTCGTTTTAAATCATTATGTTTAATATAAAAGAAGAGCTTAAAAAACTTCCAGAAAAACCTGGAGTTTATATAATGAAAGATATAAATGATAATATACTATATGTTGGAAAAGCAGTGATATTAAAAAACAGAGTAAAACAATATTTTAATAAAACAAATAAAACTGCAAGAATTCAAAAAATGGTTTCCTTAATACATCATTTTGAATATATAGTTACAGATAATGAGGCAGAAGCTTTAATATTAGAGTGTAATTTAATAAAAAAGAATATGCCTAAATTTAATGTGCTTTTAAAAGATGATAAAACATATCCATATATAAAAATAGATATAAAATCAGATTATCCTAATGTATTTATTACAAGAAAATATTTAAATGACGGATCAAAATATTTTGGACCATATGCAAATTCTGGAGCAGCAAAAGAAATGGTAGATTTTATTAAACAACGTTTTCAAATAAGACAATGCAAAAATTTTAAAAGTAACCAAAGAGCATGTTTAAATTACCACATAAAAAAATGTTTAGCACCTTGTATGGGATATGTTAGTAAAGAAGAGTATAATAAGCAAATAGAGCAAATTATAATGCTTTTAGAAGGAAAAACAAAGGAAATAATAAGTGATTTAAATGAGCAAATAGTAAATTTAGCAGAAAAGCAAGAATATGAAAGAGCAGCAGTAATAAGAGATAAAAAAAGAGCAATTGAAAGAATTTCAGAAAAACAGAAAGTATCTAATATAAATGAAAAATCAATAGATGTAATTGGAATAGCAAAAAATGAATTATCTATATGTATAGAAATATTTTTTGTAAGAAACAGTAAAATGATAGGAAGAGAGCATTACTTTTTCGAAAATTCAAATAGTTTAACAGAAAAGGAAACATTATCAGAATTTATAAAACAATATTACATAAATAAAATAGATTTACCAAATAAAATAATGATTCCAGAAGATATAGAAGATGTAGAATTAATAGAAAAATTATTATCTGATAAAGCTCAAAAGAAAATAGAGTTTAAAATTCCTCAAAAAGGCGAAAAACTAAGATTTATAGAAATGGCTAATAATAATGCAAGAATAACTTTAGATAACAGAACAAAAGAAAAAGAAGATGTAGTTTTAAAAATAAAAGAAACTCTAAATTTGAATATAATGCCGAGAAAAATAGAATGCTTTGATATATCTAATATAGCGGGCGAATATATGGTAGCAGGAATGTGCACAGCAAAAGATCGGAGTTATCAATAAAAAGTTAGCTAGAAGATTTAAAATTAAAACTGTCTTTACTCAAGATGATCCTAGATGTATGGAAGAAGTAGTAACTAGAAGAATAAAACATTCTATAGAAAATCCTAAAGGAGCATTTGGAACTCTTCCAGATGTGATTTTGGCAGATGGAGGAATTACTCAAATAAGAGCGATTAAGAAAGCAATAAAAAAATACGAAATAGATATTCCTGTATTTGGAATGGTAAAAGATGATAAGCATAAAACAAAAAAACTAATAAACGAAAATAAATGCGAAATAGAATTAACAGAAGATATAATGAATTTTATAACAAATATGCAAGATGAAGTTCATAAAATAGCAATAGAATATAACAGAAAATTACGAGACAAAGATACAACAAAATCAAAGTTAGACACAATAAAAGGGATAGGAGAAAAAAAGAAGCAAGAACTATTAAAAAAATTTGGAAGCATAGAAGGCATAAAAAAGGCAGATATTTTAGAAATTTCTAAAATAAAAGGAATAACCGAAGAATTAGCTAAAAATATAAAGAAAGAGCTCCTATGAAAGTTGTAATATTTAATAAACTCCTTGAATATAATATACAAAATAAAAAAGGACAAGGAGTGTATAAATATGATAGACATTACAAAAGATGAGTTTTGGGAGAATAATTATCAAGAGGTAGAGAAAAAGGAAGTTAAAAATAATAGATTATTAAGTATAATAAAAAAACACAAATTTATTACAGTATTATTAATAAGTTTAGGAATATTAATGGCAATAAATACAGTTTTGATATATAATTTTTTTAGAGTATTAATAAATATGTAATTTAGTAGAACGATTCTAGGGACTGTCCCTAAAAAGTTGCAGCTTGTCTGAGAATTTTTTGGACTGTCCTGAATCGTAAAACGAAACAAAATAATTCGCTCCCAGAGATTTATTTATATTTTATCTCGCACGCCCTGGAGCTGCGCAGATTATGTAATAAAATTTTAGCTGGTGCTAAATTTTCTAAACATAATCTAAGCTTGTCGGTCCCCACCCGTAATTCGCTCGAAAAATATAAATTAAAATCTCTTCGCGCTACTCTACGTTAATTCATTTCACAACAATTTAAAGCAACAACAAACTACAATTTATATAGAAAAAGGAGAAAACAATGAACATAGCAAATAATTGGAAAGATTATGAAATAATAGACATGGCAAATGGAGAAAAATTAGAAAGATGGAAGAATGTAACATTAGTAAGACCAGATCCTCAAATAATATGGAAAGAAAAATCATTCCCAAAAAAATGGGAAAATGCAAATGCAATATATAAAAGGAGCAACAAAGGCGGTGGAGGTTGGACTTATAAAACAAAAATTCCAGAAAATTGGCAAATAAAATATAAAGACCTTACATTTAACATAAAACCAATGGGATTTAAACATACAGGACTATTTCCAGAACAAGCAGTAAATTGGGATTGGATGATAAATAAAATAAAAAATGCAAAAAGACCAATAAAAGTATTAAATCTTTTTGCATATACAGGAGGCGCAACAGTAGCTTGTCTTTATGCAGGAGCGTCTGTTTGCCATGTAGATAGTTCGAAAGGAATGGTAGCTTGGGCAAAAGAAAATGTAATATCTTCTAAACTACAAGATAGACCAGTAAGGTATATAATTGATGATGTAGTAAAATTTGTAAACAGAGAAATAAGAAGAGGTAATAAATATGATGCGATAATAATGGATCCACCGTCATATGGAAGAGGTGCATCACGGAGAAGTATGGCAATTTGAAAATAATATAGCAGATTTAATAAACTTATGCTCAAAAGTATTAACTCAAAAACCTCTGTTTTTCTTAATAAATTCGTATACAACAGGAATATCTGCAGAAGTTTTAAGTAACTTATTAAGACTTAATTTAAAACAATACAAAGGAAAAATTACATCAGGAGAAATAGGACTTCCAATGACAAATTCTGAACTAATTCTTCCATGTGGAATTTATGGAAAATGGGAAGAGTAATTTATAGTGAATTTTATGTAATTTTTACAAACTTAAAAAAACATATATGAAAATAAAATTTAAAAATTTTCATATATGTTTTTTTTATGTTTATAAATAAAATTATTCTGTGGGACAAATTAAATATAAAATTACCTTAATGAAATGAGGTGATTTTATTTGGTAGAAAAATTATGCAATAAACTCACTAAAAGAATTCAAAATAAAATGCCAGAAATTGATGACGAAAGAGCAGAAATAATAAATTATGGTTTGCAATTAGTAGTAGGAGAAATTCCTAAAACTTTTATAATACTTTTAATTGCTTATATATTTGGAGTTTTAAAAAATTCAATATTAGCAATGATTTTAATAATGCCATATAAAACCTTTTCTGGAGGAGTTCATTTAAAAACACATATAGGATGCATTATAGGAACAAGTATATTTTATATAGGAAATGCTTTTTTAAGTAAAAATATTATTATAGAACCTATTTTTATAAAATACGTTTTAATAGCTGTAATATGGATTTTTAGTATAGTTATGATTAAAGTATATGCTCCTGCAGATACAGAAGCTGTTCCTATTTTAAGAAAAAAAGACAGAAATTTAAAAAGGAAATTATCGTATATAACTATGACATTAACATTAATATGTGCAGTAATTATAAAAGATAATGTAATATCAAATTTATTAATAATTGGCACAGTGTTACAAACAATATCAATAAGTGGTTTTATGTATAAAATTACAAAATGTAAATTTGGATACAGAGAATATATAAAACTAAATAATATAGCTTAATTTTACAATTACATAAAGATAAAATAAGGCGAAGTATATTGTACTTAGAATTAAGAATAAAGACTGTAGGGGCAAGTCTTGTGCCTGCCCAGAATAATAGTACAAAACACTTTGCATTTTGGAAAGGAGGAGTATACAAATGTTAAAATTATTAGCTAAAGTTGCGGAAAAATATGCAAAATCTACAAATACAGCATGTGTTATATGGATGGCTTGGCACCAACCAAAAATGCCTGCATCATTAATAAAAAAAGATTAATAAAAAATAAAAATTGATTTCATATATAAAAAGAAGCTGATCGACACAGCTTCTTTTCCCTTTTAAATATATATTTCTAATTGTTGTTTAAATAATTTATTATCTTTAGTAGTAAATAAATTTAAATTATTGTTTTTCTTTAAAATTTTACGAACTTCGAATAAACCTAGTCCATGATTATTATTATCTTCGTCTGCTTTAGAAGTATAGCCTTTTTCAAATATCCTTTCCGTATCTACATCCTTATTACAATAAGTATTTTCAATTATAAATAATTGCCTATTTGCTTTATTATCTTTTCTAATTATAATATTAATTTCTTTTTTTTCACATTTAGAAGCTGCTTCTATTGCGTTATCTAAAAGTATACCAAGAATTCTAGATAATTCATAAGATTTAATATTTAATGTTGTTAAATCTAAAAATACTTCAAAATTCATTTTTATTCCAAGTTCTTCAGCTTTATGGTATTTAGATGTAAGTAAACTATATACTGCAGGATTATTAATAAGTTCTGGATTAAGAATTGCTAAATTATTTACTTTTTTACAATCTTCCATTAAACCAGAATAATAATCTTTTAAACCATCCATATTATTAGTAGAAATATATCCACCTATTGATTGAACAATATTATTAAAATCATGTTTAAAATCTCTAATATTATCATAAAGAATAGTTAAAGTTTTGTTATATAATTGTTCTTCTTCTAACTTTTCTGTAGTAACTTCAAGTTTACTAGTTCTAAGTAAGCTATATATACTAACTAAAAAGTAGATAAGTAGAACAGAAATATTTAAAACTACTATAAATATTGGTAGTTTATTCATATAATTAGTAAATATATATGAATGAGTTGCTAATGCAATTATTCCAATAAAAAAGTTAATAAATATTATAAAGTTATTTTTGTTTTTCATTTTATCTACTATATTTATATGTAATTTAAATTTAGTAAACAATAAATAAAAAATATATATTAAAAAGTATAATAATATAGAATAACATAATTTATAAACTGGAATTAGCAAAAAGTAATTTGAAGACATATTAGTTATTTTTACGAACAGCATTACTAGGATTGAAGAGAATATAAAGAAGATTATATATGGGATTACTTCAGCTAGTATTGCTTTTAAAATATTAGTTTTAAATATAAAATACACTAATATTGGGCATGCAATAAGGTTAATAAAAGTATTAAACGGTGCTGGAATAAAAAATAATGATATTAATCCAATTAATGAAAAAGATATTATATATGTTACATTTTGTTTTTTAGTAGATTTAATTTTTAAAATACTTTTAAATAAGAGTAGTGTTATAGTAGATTCAAGAAAAGACAATGGAATACTAAGTATAAGTACTCCTAACTCATTCTCCGTAGTTAATGCATTCCAAATTGTTTGTAAAATTTCCATTTTTTAAAACCTCCATTATTTCGTTTTTATATTTTGCACCAATAGAACAAGAGCCATTTGGTGTAAAAAGAATAGTATTTTTATTAGAACTAATATCTGATATATTTTTTACATTAACAATATATGATTTATGACATCTAATAAAATTTTCTGGTAGACAATTTTGAATTTTATTAAAAGAACTATAAGTTTCATAAGTACGAGTATTTGTACAAAAAACTAGTTTCATTCCATCTTTTTTTATATAATTTATTTCGTCTTCATTTATTATAGTTTTATTATTATTTAATCTAATAAATCTTGTTGGGGTTTTTTTGATATCATCAACTAATCTTAAAATTGTTTCTTCTAATCTTTCTTGAACTACTGGTTTAGGAAGATAGTCAAATGTTTTATATTTATATGCAAGTAGAGCATATTCTAAATGACCAGTTGAAAAAATAATATATACATCTTTATTTTTCTTTCTAACCATATCTGCTATATCACAACCATTAATTTCACAATTTAAATTTATATCTAAAATTAAAACATCAACTTTATTATTGTTTATATAGCTTATTACATCTGATGGATTACTAGATTTTAATCCAATGCTTGCATCTATATTATTAGTAATAAAAATAGATTCTAACATTTTTGATAATCTATCTAGGATAAGATTATTATCATCACATATAACAAAATTAAGCATAAATAATTCCTTTCATAAAATAAATAAATTGTTTAATAAAATAAGGTATATATTGAAACTGTAAGCTTAACGAAGAAAATTCCTTATTTTTCCAAAACATTATTAATATAATCCAAATTGAAAATAATGTCAATAAAAAAGGAATAAAAATTTAAAAATAAAACTATATAGTATGTTTTTATAAATAAGTAAATGAAAAAAGTTTAAAATTAAAAGTATTGATTAAGAAAAAAAAGATATGTTAGATTTATATATAGAGAGTAACAAAGGAGGAAAAAAGTATGAAAAAAATAGTTTATCTATTTAGTTTAATGTTATTATTGATATTATTAGTATTTATACCAAATACTACGAATGCAACAGAAGTAACAGTAACAAATGAGGAAGAATTATCACAGGTATTAGGTGAAAATGCAATAGCTGAAGGAAATAAAGTAACAATAAATGGAAGAAACAAAAGATGACTCAAAAGAAGAAACACCAAAAACAGGAGTTATAGATAATTCAATATATATAATATTTGTAGTTTTAAGCAGTACTTTTATAGGATTTATAAATTTAAAAAGAAACTAAAGAATAATATATAAAAATTAAAAGTGAATACCAAATTATGGATAAAAATCTAGAATTATGGGTTTGCTTTTATAATGCATAAATATTGACAAAATTATGTAAATAAGATATAATACATGCTGACAACTTATTGTTGGCTTTATTAAAGTATCTTTAAAGTAAAAGATACAAAAAAGAAGAAAGGAGGCGAAACAATGGGTTTGTTCGACAAATTATTTGTGCAGGAAGAACTCAGTGAAAGTGCAAAAGGAGGTGCACGGGAAAGTTTAAAAGCACAGCAAAGTATGCCAAATCATGAAGAAGAAGTGAGCGTTTCAGGAGATGCAGCAGATGATATTCTGAAAAATGCACTGGCACCTTTGGAGGGAAAGGCAGTTACAATCTATACTTTAAGAGATTTAACTGCTACTATGCCTACAGGTGTTAAAAAAGACTCCATTTTAGGAGTTCTGAAGGTAACGAAAATTTCTGAATCGGAAATTAAACAGGATGCTGATGCAAGAATTAGCATTCTGGAAGCTACAGAAAGAAAGTTACAGGAGAGAATTGCAAGCGACATTTCAGTACTTGAATCTGAGATTAAAGAATGTCAGGATCGTATTGAAATAAATCGTAAAAACAAAGAAAATGCAGAAGCATTATTGCGCGAATTCCAGATGGCAAAAGCAAAAATGACAGACGAAATCAAATCTATTTTATCAACAATTGAATGACACAGGAGGAAAAAACATGAATATTTTTGAATTTGTTTTGACAATTGCAATAATTGCACTCGCAATTATTATCATCATTTTGGTTGCAACAAAAAAAGGAAGAATGTTTGCAAAAGCGGCAGTTAATTCGCTTTTTACAGAGGCAAACAAAAATCCCAAAATTGTGGCAGAGTATTTCGATGAAAAAATTGGAAGACTCCAGAGAACTTATGCTAAAGCAGATGCTGCTTATCGTAAGGCTTCAGGTGAGCTGATTTCAAACAAAAATCAGATTGAGTCATTGCAAAAGGAACTCGATAGAGTTAATAAAAAAATTTTTGATGCACAAAAGCGCGAAAACGTTGAAGATGCGCGAATGTATGCAAGAGATGCAGTGGCAATAAAAGATAAACTTGAAGCAATTCAGGGAACAATTCCTGACATGGAAAACGCAGTAAAATCATCACAGGATTTAAGAGAAAAGGCTGCAGATGCTATTGACAAGATGAAATCTCGCAAAGAAGCAGATATTGCTAAGGTTAAAGCGGGGAAAGCTGTTCAAGAAATTTACGATCAGTTTGATGCAAGTAAAATGAGCAGTGATATTGACAGAGTCTTAAGTCAGTTTTCTGATTATGCAGATGAGCAGGAAAAGATGGGTATAGGAGCCAGAGTGGCTTGGGAAACATCTGCTGAAGCTCAGAAAATCTCTGCTGAAAGAAGAGCAAAAGAATATGAAGCAGATGAGTATATTGCAAATATTGTAAGTTCCATGTCAGACCAGAACTAAAAAAGGAGAAATTCATATGTTCAAAAAAATAAATACAGCTGGTAAAATAGTTGTAGGAATTATTCTTGCATTAATCATTTTTATTGTGTGCTCTGGTGTGTATTTGATTGCAAACAAAGTTACCACAAGCAGAAATGAGGAAATTCCCCAGATAAATCATACGGAACAGACACCCCAGACCAATAATCCTTCGGCTAATGCTGAGAAGATAATTATCACATTAGATGAGTGGATTGGCTGGAAAAGCTTACTTGATGCTAATGGTGGCTTAACCACAAAATCAGGTTCCATTTATGACAAAATGGGCTTGAATGTTGAATTCATTATTTCAAATGATGCAACAGCAAGCTCAAATATGTTGATAAAAGGAGATAGTGTTGGCTCAGGTTACACAGTTAACAGATATGCATTTCTGAATCAGAAGTTCAAAGACTCAAAAGTTGCTGTGAAAATGGTTTACATTACAAACTTCAGTAACGGAGGAGATGGTATAATTTCAAAATCCTCTATGTCTAATGTAACAGACTTAGTAGGTAAGAAAATTGCTATTCCTAAATTTTCCGAAGCACAGACTTTGGTAGAATGGTTAATCGAAGCCAGTGATTTAACTGAAGATCAGAAAAAGTCCATTCGTAGTAACTATATTTTGGTTGATACACCGGATGATGCAGCAAGAGTATTTTTCTCTGGAGAAGCTGATGCAGCAGCAACTTGGGAACCGTATTTAACAGATGCACAGAACACAGCTGGTGCAAGAGTATTCTTTGATACAAGTGAGGCAACAAACTTGATTCTTGATGGATTAGTTTTCAGAGAAGATTTCCTTAAAACACATTCAAAGGAAATTGAAAAACTCATCGACGGAGCACTTCAGGCAGCTGCTATGTACACGACAGATTTTAAAGCTATTCGTGAGATGTCGCTGTTTGCAGAACTAACTGAAGCAAATATAATTGATATGGCTTCAGGAGCAAAACTGGCTACATGGAATCAGAATATGTCTTTACTTACAGATGAAGCAATTACCATGTTTTCTGATATGAGTAGCATATGGCTTTCTATTGGAGAAAAGGCAAATCCGAATGATGCCCAAACAGCATTTGATAGTCATTATATGGAGGCTTTAAGCGAAAAGTATTCTGACGAGAAAGATGAAGAAGTTGTAACATTTAATGAAGAAGATAGAAACAAAGCAGAAGAAAAAGACAATACATTAGCTTTGCTTTCTAAATCTTTAACAGTTAACTTCGGAGGCGATTCGGCGGTTATTCAGGCAGACAGCTATAAAGCGCTTAATGAATTTGCAGAAATTGCAAAGAGTTTAAACGGTGTTTATATTCAGATTGAAGGAAACACAGCTGATGTCGGAGAAGGACCCCAGAGTGGTAAAACACTTTCGGAAGAAAGAGCCAGAGCAATTGCTTTGTATTTAGAAGCACAGGGAATTAACCCTGAACGTTTCATCATAATTGGCAACGGTGCAAGCAATCCCAAAGCGTCCAATGACACAGAAGAAGGTCGCATCCAGAACAGAAGGACCGATATTTTCTTTAAAAGCGGTCAGTAAATATTAAGTACTGCGGCCCTAGAAATTAGGGCCGCTTGTTAAAAAAGGAGAAATACATGGATAAAATAATTAAACGGATAATTCCGACTTTAGTATTTATCTCTTTAATTTTAACCTGGTATGTATTAAGTATAGTCATAGACAATTCTTTATTTATTCCTACACCAATGGAAACAATAAAGGAGCTTATTACATTATTAAAGGGAAGTTTATTTTCACACATTTGGGCTTCATTTAAGAGAATTACAATTGCAGTATTTATTGCAGGAGGAATATCAATACCTCTTGGATTAATTATTGCAAAAGTATCAGTGGTAAACTATATATTAAGCCCAATTATTAACTTCTTAAGATACATTCCTATTACGGCATTTTCACCTTTGCTGATGTTATTTATTGGCATAGGCGAAGATATGAAGATTTCTCTTATTTTTATTGCAGTATTTTTGCAATATCTTCCTATCGTAGTAAACGAATTTGAAGATGTAGATAAGAAAATAACAGAAACTGCCACAACAATTGGATTTAGTGACTTTAGAAGTATATGGCATATTATTATTCCATATACCACACCGGAATTAATAAGAAATTTTATTTCTTTATACGGAATTGGTTGGACATATGTTATTATAGCAGAAGTAACCAATGCTAATTACGGTTTAGGTCATTTAATGTATATAGGAAGTGCACGTGGAAACACTGAAATGGTTTTTGCAGCTTTAATTACAATCATCTTTATTAATATTACCTTTGATAAACTTGGAAAACTTATTGTAAAGAAAAAATTTGCATGGAGGTACAAAGAAGATGAGTAATTTGAAGTTAGAGAAGCTAACAATTTCATATACACAACCAAATGGAAACAAAAATGTTATTTTTAAAAATTTTACAAAGGAATTTGAGCCAGGAATTTATACTTTGATAGGCGAATCAGGCTGTGGAAAATCAACTCTTATGAGAGCCATAGCGGGTTTGAAAGAGTATGAAGCAGGTCAAATTTTGTTAAACGGTAAAGCTTTAAAAAAGGCAAATCCGGATGTTTGTATGTTGCATCAGCATTATTCGGATTTTCCATGGTGTAGCCTATATAAGAACATATTAATGGCTTACAAGGCTAAGAAAATTAAAATTACAAGCAAAGAAAAGAAAGAGGCAATGGACATATTAGAATTGCTTGGATTAAAAGAACATGCTAATAAAAAAGTAGGAGCATTTACCAGCGAAGTTTCAGGCGGACAGAGCCAAAGGTTAAGCTTTGGAATGGGTCTTGCTATGAAACCCAAAGTATGGCTGTTAGATGAACCAACTTCAGCGTTAGATAGTGAAAATACGCGAAAAATAGCGGATATATTAAAAAACTATCAAAAAAACTCACAAGCAATTATAATCGTAATTACTCATGACTTAAACTTTGCTAAAATGTTAAATTCAACTGAAATAAGGTTGGATAAAAGCGTAAGAATATCAGAATAAAACTCTAATACAACTATAGGAGGAAAAATAGTATGTGGATTGTCATCCTATTACTTAGTATTCTATTACTTTATGGTGTATGGAAGTTGTTAAGAAGAATCTATATCAAACCAATTTTGGATAAAATAGATACTGCTTATAACCACCTTCTTGCAATAACAATGAATTTAATGAGAGTTGAAAGCAAGAATTATGGAGCGAAAATTATTCGATATGAGGAAAAGTATAAAATACTAAAAAAACTTAATGAATATCTTTTAAATTCAAAATGTTGGATACAAAATTATTTAATGACAACAGAAGAAAGAAATAGATATGAACAAGTTTTTAAAGATTTTGTAAATGCAGAGAAAGAACTTATGATGTATCATTTGCTTGAGGCTATAGGAGCAAATAATGAAATAATATGTTCAGGATGGCTTAACGATTGGTATAATAGCATTCGATAGGAGGAACATATATGGCTATTGTATTTATTTTAGGCATTTTAATAATAATCGCAGCATTACGTTACATTGTATGCATTAATAAAGAAATCGAAAATATATTAAACAAAATAGATCATGTCAGTAAAACTAATTGTTGGTTGTCAGCATTTTATGCTGTAGACATAAGTACAGCATGGTCTTCTAAAGAAATACTGATGATAGAAGAAAAATATGTGAGCGATTATTATAATAACCTTAAAAGACTTGCAGAATTTCTTAAAAAATCAGAACGCCCAATGCATAAATTCTTTATGACAGACAAGGAAAAAGAAAAATATGCAGAAGTATTTGAAGAGTTGAGAAAAACAGAAGAAGAGCTTGAACATGTAAAAAAACAAAAGGAAATGTTAAGCTCAGAAGGTTTTATATTTAAGGACTTGAAGGACTTAATACCAGAAGTAAAATATGAAGATGCTATTGAAATATTAAAAACTCTTCTGAATTCAAATGAATGCGTGCTGACAAAAGAAGAAAGACAAAAGTATGCAGAAATATTAAAAGCAAAAGAAAAAATAGCCTAAATGTGCAAAATCGTATTTAAAACTTAATAATGTGAGAAAGTACAAACAAAAAAGACTTGGATATCCGGGTCTTTTTTGTTTGTATTTTAAATTAAATAAAAGTATAAATTTAAATTTATAGCATAATTATTAAATACGAGGAGAATTTATATATGAAAAGTAAAATTGGATATATTATTTTAGGAATAGTTGTATGTGTATTTACATTTAGTGTAATGACATTAAACAGTAACTTAAATGAAAACACAGTTGCTACTAGTGGAGCTGCATTATCTAATAAGAAAATAGGTTGGGGAATTAAAAGAGCAGAAGACCATGAGCAACCAGATTTAGGTAGTAGTAATTTAAAATTATTACAAGAATTTAATGGAATAGCTATGGGAAATAAAGAAGATAAATCTGTTTATTTAACTTTTGATAATGGATATGAAGCCGGATATACTTCAAAGCTATTGGATACTTTAAAAGAAAATAATGTAAAAGCAGCATTTTTTATAACAGCACATTATTTAAACACAGCACCAGAATTAGTAGAAAGAATGATAAATGAAGGACATATTGTAGGAAATCATACAGTAAATCATAAAAGTATGCCAGATTTAGATGACGAAAAAATAAAAGAAGAAATAATGAATTTACATACTGCTGTATACGAAAAATTTGGATATGAAATGAAATATATAAGGCCCCCAATGGGAGAATTTAGTGAAAGAACTTTAGAAATAATTAAAAATTTAGGATACAAAACAGCAATGTGGAGTTTGGCATATGACGATTGGAATGAAAATAAACAAGGAAGAGAAGAATATGGAAAAAACAAAATAATATCTAATATTCATAATGGAGCAATAATTTTACTACATGCTAACTCTAAAGATAATTGCAATATATTAGATGCGTGTATAAAAGAAATTAAACAAATGGGGTACGAATTTAAAACCTTGGATGAATTTAAATAATAAAAACGATTCTAGGGACTGTCCCTCTTTTGTCTAGTAGAGATAAAAGGGGACTGTCCTGAATCGTAAATATAAAAAAGAAAGGATTCACAATGAGAAACAACAACCGATTTTCAAATAAAATAAATAAAGCTTTAGAACTTCCTAGAGAAATTTCTTCATCTGATACAAAGATAAGCATAATTGGATTTGATGAAATGTTAATAGAAAATTACAAAGGAATTTTAGAATATGAAGAATTTTATATAAAAGTAAAAACAGCAATAGGTAATATAAATATAAGTGGATTTAACCTTGGATTAGAACAAGTTACAGAAGATGATATATCTGTAAAAGGAAAAATAGAAAGTATAGATATAGAAAGAATTATAGACGAAGAAGAATAGATGCGGAGGAAAAAATGTTTTTAAAAATTTGGTTAAACTATATAATTGGATATGTAAATATAAAAGTAGAAAGCTACTTTTTAGAAAGATTTATAAATATATGTATAAGTAAAAAAATATTTTTATGGAATATAAAAAGGGAAAAATCTAGTTTATTATATGCAAGTATTAGTGTAAAAGATTATAAAAAGCTAAAGGGAATAGCAAAAAAAAGTAAATCAAGAATAAAGATAGAATCAAAAAAAGGCCTTCCTTTTATAATACATAAATATAGAAAAAGAAAAATATTTTTGTGTTTACTAACAGTATTAATTATAGGATTAATAGTTACATCAAATTTTATATGGAATATAGAAGTACAAGGGAATATAAATATAGCCAAAGAAGAAATAATAGAGGAGCTTAAAGAACAAGGATTAAAGATAGGAGCAAATAAAAGTAGATTAAATACAAATTCAGTAATAAACAAAATAAGATTAAGTAGAGATGATATTGCGTGGATGGGAATAAATTTAAAAGGAACAAATGCAATAGTAGAAATAAGAGAAACGACTAAGGCTCCAGAAATAATAGATGAGAGTAAAAATTGCAATATTATATCAAATAAAACGGGAATAATAACAAAAATAAATGTACAAAATGGAACAGCTAATGTAAAAGAAGGAGATATTATAAAAGAAGGGGATATATTAGTTTTAGGCTACCTAGAAGGAAAATATACTGGCATTAGATATGTACATGCAAAAGCAGACATACAAGCAAAAGTTTGGTATACAAAAAAAGAAAAATTTTATTTGAATCAGCAAATACAAGTTCCCACAGGAGCTACGGAAGAAAAACATTCATTAAATATAAATAATTTTAAAATAAATTTCTATAAAACCCTTTCAAAATTTGAAAATTATGATACAATAAATGAGAATAAAAAATTAGTTTTATTTTCTAATTTTTATTTACCGATTGAAATAGTAAAAACAACAAATTATGAATACAAAAATCAATATGTAACATATACGGAAGAAGAACTTAAAACAATAGCAATAAAAAAAATAAAAGAAGACCTAGAAAATGAAATACAAAACAAAGAAAGTATCGTAAATGAACAAGTAAATGTATACGGAAATAAAGAATACATAGAAGTTGAAGTAATATATGAAGTGCTTGAAAACATCGGTATTAAAAGCCAAATATTATTTTAAAAGGAATGGGTGATGAACATATGGAACAAAAGAGCCTAAGGGTTTTAGACACAAATAAAACATTTTTCTCAAAAATAACTAGCACTATAACAAAAATGATGATACCAACAAAGGTAAGTATAAATAGCATGATGATTTCAATGAAAAGAAATAATTTAATAAAAGTATATTTAAATTATATTTTAGCAGTTGAGGAAAATGATATAGATAAAAAAGAAATGTTACTAAAAAAATATGAAGACAGTTATAGTTTATATTTAGAAGCAATAGATAAATATATAATAGATTCTGTCTATAAAAAAGTAAAAAATCGGAACCGCAACAGAATTTGAAAAAAATGCATTAAGTAAATATTATTTTGTAGTTAGTTTAAAAGAAAAACAATATTTAGAATATAAATATAGAAAACAAGAATACTTATTAAGAGTAGATTACGAATCAATAACTAGTTTAAAAAAGGAAAGCTTAATAGAAAAATATAATAGATTTTATGTATCTAAAATGGATTCTTTATATAAAGGTATATTAAAAAATTATTCAGTTCAGCTAGCAGACACTGTTTCTAGCAAAGTAGATTCAATAGATATTGTATACGAAAAAATATTTAGCACATTAGAAAGCTATATTTCAGATATTCTTCCAATAAAATTGAGAATAAGCAACGAAGAAGAATACAAAAATGTTATAGAAGAATATGAAAGATATGAAAGTATGTTAGTTGGAAAATTAGATCAAAGAGATAAAATAAAACAAAAAATGGTACTTTTAGCAATAAGTAGAGAACTATTTACACATAGCTTGCCATTAATTGCAGCAGAACAATGTTATGAAAAACTTATAAGTGATATTAGAAATTTAATTGTAAAATCTGCAACTAAAGCTAGAAAAGATACTACTTTTAATGTTCTTATAGAATTAATAGAAGAGTATAATATAAAATTATTATCTACAAAAGTATATTGGGACAAGCCAGAAAAAAGAGAAGAATACAAAAAGTTTTGGAATAAATATAAGGAAATAAATAAAATAGAAAATAAAAAAGAAAAAATAAAACAAAAACAAATATTATTTTTAAAAAATGATTTAAAGAAATTAGATAAAATAGAAAACAATCTAATAATAAAAGAAATAAAACAAAAGTTAGTGGAACTTGGAGCAATGAAACAAATTAGAAATTGTTATAAAACAATAGAAGGACACTATATAAAAAGAGGAAAATAAATGGAAATTGCAGAAATAAATTTTTTAGATATAGAAGAAAATCAAGAATATATCACTATAATAAATAAAGTGTTAGAAAAATGCTTTAAACAAGAAAGCTTAAATAATAAAAATTTATATATTAATGTACTACTTACTAGTCCAGAGAATATTAGAAAAAAAAATAAAGAACATATAGATATAGACAAAGAAACAGATGTACTTTCTTTTCCAATGTTTGAAAAAGAAGAGTTAGAGGGAATAAAAATTTTAAATCAAGATGTTTTAGGAGATATAGTTATATCAATTAGTAAAGTAAAAGAACAAGCAAAAGAGTATGGACATAGTTTTGAAAGAGAATTAGCATATATGACAGTTCACGGTTTTTATCATTTGATGGGATATGATCACATAAAAGAAAAAGATAAAAAACAAATGAGACAAAAAGAAGAAAATATATTAGAACAATTACACATACTAAACTAAAGAAGGGATGATATAAAAATGGGAAATAGAAGAAACACTGGAAAAAGGATTAATACTAGTAAAAAAAACGGGTCTAGATTATTAATTGCAATTTTAGTAGTTTTAATAATAATAGCAATAGTTTTGTTTGCCATAAAAATTTTGGATAAAGAAGAAGTAGAAACAAATGTAATTAGTGAACAAAAAGAAGAGAAAAAAGAAGAACCAAAAATTCAAATAGTAGATGTAAATTCAAAAACAAGACCTTATGCAGTAATGATAAATAATAATCATGATGCATGGCCACAATGTGGACTTAAAGATGCATATTTAGTATACGAAATAATTGCAGAAGGTGGAATTACTAGAATGATGGCATTATACAAAGATAAATTGCCAGAAAAAATAGGTTCAGTAAGAAGTGCAAGACATTATTTTATAGATTATGCTGATGAGAATGATGCAATATTTATACATTGGGGAGGAAGCCCACAAGCATATTCTAGAATAAATACAGGAGTAGCTGATTTAGATGGTATGGCACTAGAAGGTTCAGTATTCTTTAGGGACAAAACTTTGAAAAGAGCTTATGAACATACTGGGTTTGTAGATTTAAAAAAGGCTAATGAATATGCTCAAAATAAAGGTTATACAAGAGAAACAAACGAGGATTTGTTATTAAACTATAGTGCAACAGAAATAGATTTAACAAAAAATGCAGAAGCTGAAAGTGCAAATGAAATAACATTAAAATATTCAAATTATCATACAACAAGCTATGAATATGACGAAGAAAATAAAGTATATAAAAGATTTATGTCTGGGAAAGCAAATATAGACTTAGAAACAGAAGAACAATATACTGTAAAAAATATAATAGTTTATAAGGTTAAAAATTATACATTGTATGATGGAGAAAATAAAGATAGACAAGAATTGAATAATATAGGAAGTGGAAATGGTTACTATATTTCTTGCGGTTATGCAGTACCAATTACATGGGAAAAAACATCACATAGTGGACAAACAATATATAAATATAAAAACGGAGAAGAAATAAAAGTAAATGATGGAAATACATTTATACAAATAATGCCAGAGGATGGAAAAATAACAATAGAGCCATTAGAAGAAACAGCAATTAATGCAAATGTAATAGCAGAATAAAATTAGGGGAAACCCTAATTTTTTTGTCAAGATTTTGCTCAGAGCGGAAAATTGTAATTTAAACGAATGGTTCATACTATTTTTTACAAACTAACCTTTTTTTCTTAAACCAAATGTGATAAAATGACTTTGTCAAGTGAAAAAGATAAATAAAAAACAATAAAATATTTACTTTTTTCTGCAAAAAAATTAAATGTTTTTGGATATAATAATAAAGAGAGGTAAAAATGGAAAATTTTAAATCAGGATTTGTATCGATAATAGGAAGAACTAATGTTGGAAAATCAACATTAGTTAATAATTTAGTTGGAGAAAAAGTTGCTGCGACAGTAGATAAATGTCAAACAACAAGAACTGCAATTAGGGCAATTGTAAATAGAAAAAATTCTCAGATAATTTTTATAGATACTCCAGGAATACACAAACCAAAAACAAAACTTGGAGAAATTATGAATGAAACAGCGTGGGGAGTTATTCCAGATTCAGATATAACACTTTTTATTGTAGAAGCAACGTCAAATTCAATAGGTAAAGGTGACAAGCTCATACTGGAGAGAATTAAAGAAAAAAATAAAAAAACAATATTGATTATAAATAAAATAGATTTAATAGAAAAAGAAAAATTATTAAATTTAATAGAATTGTATAACAAAGAATACAAATTTGAAGCAACAATTCCTATATCAGCATCTAAAGGAGAAAATACAAATAAAATATTAGATGAGATAGAAAAACACCTTTCTGAAGGACCTGCATATTATGATATAGAGGAATATACAGATCAAACAGAAAGACAGTTAATTGAAGAAATAATTAGAGAGAAAGCATTGAAACTATTAAATGAAGAAGTTCCTCATGGTATATTAGTAGAAGTAGAAAAAATGAATTTAAGACAAACTACAAAAAAAGAAGAAATATATGATATAGAAGCAATAATATATGTATTAAGAAATTCTCATAAAGGAATTGTAATAGGAAAAAAAGGGGATATGTTAAAACGAATTGGAACATATGCAAGACAAGATATAGAAAGAATGTTTCAAACAAAAGCTAATTTAAAAATATGGGTAAAAGTAAAAGAAAACTGGCAAGAGAACAACAGCATATTAAAAAGATTTAAAACAGAATAAATATGAATAAAAATTACAAAAATTACAAAAGATAAAATTAAAGGTGTAAATAAATGTAAGCAATTTATATGCACATGTATAAGGAGATGATGTTTATGCTAAAAGACTTAGCGTGGAATACCTTTAAGAATACAGGAAATATAAATACATTTTTGGAATTAAAACAAGTAACAAATATTGAAGAAAATATAAAGGCGGATAGTTATGAAATTACTGAAAGTAAAAGGGATAATAATAGCGGAGAAAATAGTATCAGATTTTGATAAAATAGTTACAATATTAACACCAAATTTGCGGAAAAATTGAGGTAGTAGCTAAAGGTGCAAGAAGACCTAAAAGTCTTCTTATGGCTGCTACTCAATTTTTGTGTTTTGGAGAATATATGCTTTATAAAAGTGCGAATACATATAGTATAAATTCTTGCGAAACAATAGAAATTTTTTATGGCATAAGAACAGATTTAGATAAATTAAAATATGCTTCATATATTACAAAAATAATTAATGATGTTACAACGGAAAATCAAAATACATATAAAGTTTTACAATTATATTTAAATACCTTATATATGATATCTGAAGCAGATAAAGAATTAAGTTTAATAAATTCAATATTTGTTTTAAGACTATTATCAATAATAGGCTTTAGACCAATGATAGATGAATGTAAAAGTTGTAAAATTAGAGAAGAATTAAATTATTTTAGTTTTAAAGAAAGTGGATTAAAGTGCAAAATTTGTGGAAAGCAAGATGAAGGAGCAATAGAAATAAGTGTTACAACAAAAGATGCAATAAGATATATAATATATTCAGATGCAAAAAAAATATTTGCATTTAAAGTACCTAAAGAAACAATAAAGGAATTAGAAATAATATCAAAGATATATTTAGAAGATAAATTAGAGAAAGGATACAAAATGTAATTTATTGTTGTTCGCAAAATTCAGGACAGTTCCAAAAATTCTCAATAAATTGATAATTTTTAGGAACAGTCCCTAGAATTTTACTCACATAAATTAAATTTTTAAAAATTATAAACAAATTTTCCCTTGCAAAATTAAAAATCTTAAGCTATAATGAAAAAAACAAAGAAAGAAAGGGAGAGGTTAAAATGGCAAATATAAAAATAACAGGAAAAGAAGTTAAAGCGACAGAGGCTATAAAAGATTATGTAGAGAAAAAAATGGATAGAATAGAAAGATATTTTGATGGAGATGTTGAAGTAATAGTTACAATAAAAACAGAAAGAGAAGAGCAAATTGCAGAAATGAGTGTAAAAGTAAAACAAGATACATATAGAGCAGTAACATCACATAAAGATATGTATGCATCAATAGACAAAGATATAGATATATTAGAAGGACAAATTAGAAAAGTAAAAACAAGAAAAGATAAAGCAAACAAAGAAGATTCTATAAAATCATTAGAAGTAAATGTAGGAGAAGAAACAATAATAGAAAATGAAATAATTAAAACTATTTATTACGATATAAAACCAATGACACCAGAAGATGCAAAATTAAAATTACAAGAAAAACCACAAGACAGATTTATAACATTTATAAATCAAGAGACAAATAAAGTAAATGTACTATTTAAGTTAAAAGATAGTAAAAATTATGGATTATTAGAACCAGAAGCATAATTAAATATAAACAAAAAAATCAATCGCAAAAATTTAGCGATTGATTTTTTCTTTAATAAACTTATTTCATATTGTTTTCAGCTTGTTGAATTAATTTTTTTACCATGTTACCACCTATTCTACCAGCGTCTTTAGATGATAAGTCACCATTATAACCATTTTTTAAGTTAACACCAACTTCTCTTGCAGTCAAAAATATATTTGAAAAATAAATAAAGCAATCGCCTAAAATAATATTGTAAGAAACTGGATATTGTGATAGAATATAAATCAATAAAATGGAGGTAATTATGTCTGAAAAAATTCCGAATCAATTATTAGAATTAATTAAAAAAGGAGAAAAAATATCAACAGAGTTTAAAGAAGCTAGCATTGGACTTCCAAATGACTTGTTTGAAACTGTATGTGCATTTTTAAATAGAAATGGAGGACATATATTTTTAGGTGTAGATAATAACGGTGATATAAGAGGTGTTTCAGAAGAGCATATTGAAGGAATGAAAAAAGATTTTGCTAACTTATGTAACAACCCACAGAAAATAAATCCTACAGTATATTTAAAAATTAATGAATATGAAAGAGATAATTTGAAAATATTACATATATATGTTCATGAAAGTTCTGATGTGCATAAAACTAAAAATAAAATTTTTGACAGAAATGAAGACGGAGATTATGACATTACTCAAAATACAACTTTAGTTGCTAATATGTACTTGAGAAAACAAAAGACATATACTGAAAATAAAATATACCAATATGTTACTATAAACGATTTAAGAAAAGATTTAATAGAGAGAGCAAGGCAAATGGCTGTAAATAGAGCTGGAAATCATATATGGGAAACAATGACAGATATAGAAATGCTAAAAAGTGCATCTTTATATGAAACAAATTATGAGACTGGAGAAGAAGGATTTACACTTGCTGCAATATTGCTATTAGGAAAAGATGAAGTTATTCAATCTGTTTTGCCACATCATAAGACAGATGCAATATTAAGAGTAGAAAATATAGATAGATACGATGATAGAGATGATATAAGAACAAATTTAATTGAAAGTTATGATAGATTAGTTGCTTTTATAAGAAAACATCTAAGTGAAAAGTTTTATATAGAAAATGATCAAAGGATAAATGTCAGAGACAAAATAGCAAGAGAAATTTGTGCTAATATACTTATTCATAGGGAATATTCTAATCCATTTCCTGCAAAATTAATAATAGATAAAAATTATATAAAAACTGAAAATGCAAATAAACCTAGAATGATAGGATGCATAAATATTACAGATTATGTTCCATATCCTAAAAACCCTAAAATAGCAAAATTTTTCAAAGAAATAGGTTTTGCCGATGAATTAGGGTCAGGAGTAAGAAATGTTACGAAGTATGCTAAAATATATTCAGGTGGAATACCAACATTTAAAGAAGATGACATTTTTAAAACGGAAATACCTATAGCTAGTTCAAAAAATAAAGTTCCGGCGATAAATACCGGCGATAAACCGGCGATAACTTCTAAAGATAAAATTGTAGGGTATTTATTAGTTAATGAGTATATTACAACGAATATAGCCACAGATTTATTAGAATTAAGAAGTAAATCATGGGTAAGAAGTATATTAAATAAAATGGTAGAAGAAGGAATTTTAGATATGGAAGGAACTAATAAAAATAGAAAATACAAATTAAATAAATAAAAACAACATTCTTGTAAAAAGGATTATAAAAGAATATCAAAGTGATTTGGTATTCTTTTTGTTTAAAATAAATAAGATACAATAGAAAATTGAAAAATTTGACATTTATAATTTTCTGTGATATATTAAGGTCAGTTATAAGAAAAATTGCTTTTCTTGTATAGATAATTATGCCTAAAAAGTGTTAGCAAAAAGTTGCAGGATATATATTTTGCAAATCTATCATTGTGTAAAAAGTGTGTTAGTAAAAAATCCCACTAAAACTCTAAAAGATATTGCAAAATGTAATTTTTGTAAATCTAACACTATGCAAAAAATGTGTTAGCAAAAATTTAACTAAAATATAGATAAGTGTTACAAAATTTAGATTTTGTAAATCTATCATTATGTGTAAAAAGTGTTAGTAAAAAGTTAAGTAAAACCTTTGAAAGTGTTGCAAAATAAGAGTTTTGCAAATCTAGTTTCATGTTTGAAAAGTGTTTAACAAAAATTCAACCTAATCAAATAAGTTTATTAGAGAATATGATTAAAAGTCATGTTCTTTTTTGTTATGAAAAATCTGTTATCGAACAGATAAAAATAAAGGAGGGGATAAATTTGAGTGGATAAGTTACTCAGAGAAAAAATAAGATGGCAGAAAATCGAACGTCAGGCGTTTGGTTAGAAAGAAAATTACATATGAAAGAATTTAAAGGCATATGGATGCCAAATGAAGTAGTTAGGGATGAAAAATTAAGTGACAAAGGAAAAATAGTATATTCAATAATACTTGCTTTAAGTAAAAATAATGATTGTATAATTTCAAATTCGTATATATCAGAATTATTGAATATAACAAAAACACAAGTATCAAGAATAATAAATACACTAAAGAAAGATGGATATATAGAAGTAGAATTAATTCATAAAGAAAATTCAAAAGAAATTGCTATGAGAAAATGTGTACCTATTAACAAATATGTTAATACCTATAAACAAAAAAGTTCATCATGTATTAACAAAAATGTTAAAGATATAATATATAATAATAAAATAAATTATAATAATTGGAGATACAAAAGTGATAGAGATTATAGCGATTTTGATTTTAATAAACTTTATGCAAAAAAATTTTTAAGAAAGACTTGCAATGGATTTGAAACAGAGTTAACATCACTCACAATTGGAGGTGATGTAACATGGAAAACGATTGTGAGAATATATTAAAACTAATATATCAAGCAAGAGAAGAAGAGTTGGCAAGACTAAATGCAGAAGATAAAATTTTTATGGATAAGGATGAAGCTAATAGAAGTAAAAAACATTATTATCTAAAAAATCAAATTAATAAAATACCATTTAGTCTAAATAATATAAAAGATAATATAACAAAATGTGTTGAAGATTATGTTGAAACAATAGATTGTGAAAATGCATATTTTAATGAAAAGTATTATCTAAATGGACTAAAAGATGGAATCAAATTAATGAGCGAAATAAGAAAATAAATAGAAAAACAAATGTGAATTAAGTTTTACATTTGTTTTTTTACGCTCAAAAATATGTATAACTAAAAGTTATACATAAAATCAAAAGTATATACGCTAAAAGCCACGCTTTTAGGCTGTTTGTGGGAGGTTGTATAACTCCCTCTTCCTGCAAATTTGTTAAGAACAAATTTGAACAATAGAAAAGGAGAATTTGATGGAGAAAAAACAAAGTAATAAAAATGAAATGTTTCTTTTGAGACTACCAAAAGAACAGAAAGAAAAAATATTTAAAGTAGTAGAAAGAAGTTCATATAATAGTGCATCAGAATTAATAAGAGCGGGAATTGAAAAAGAATTAAATTTACAAATGTACAAAGATAATATGGATATTATTACAAAAGAATTAAGTAATCTAATAGATATAAAATTAGATAGTTTCTTAAATTCGCAAAGGAAATTAATAGCAAATAATACTAGAGCAAGTGCATTAAATACATATATTATGGGTGAAGTTATGAAAAGAATTATGGGAGATGAACTATATAAAGAATTCTTAAAAATATTAGAAAGTGGAAGAGCAAAATCAAATTATTTTGTTAGTAGAAATGCACAAGATATTTCAAAAGAAGAACTTTTAGATTTTTATGGAATAGGTAAGGTGTATAAAAATGAGTAGTGTATTTTTTGAACTAGAAACATTAAATCCAAATTTTAGAAGTACATATTTTAAAATAAAGAATTATACAAACTATATAGCCAATAGTGAATATGTGATTCGAAACGAAAAAACATCTCATGGATTGTTTGGACTAATAGAAGGTTTCAAAAATATTCAAGAGGAAGAAGATATAGAGCCCATAAAAGAACATATTAGAAAGTTAGCAGAGGAAAAACAACCCATATTTAGAGGAATAATTTCTTTAAAAGAGATAGATGCACAAAGATTAGGATATTATGAACAAGATAAATGGAAGAGTTTGCTAGAAAATAGATTGCCCAGCATAGCTCAAAAGCTAAATGTTAAATTTCAAAATATTCAATATGTAGGAGCAGTACATATCGAAGAGAGACATCCGCATTTTCAATTTATGATTTGGACAAAGAACAAAGAAAGAAAAAGCTATTTTGTTAAATATCAATTAAAAGACAAGTTAAGAAAAGAATTTATAAATGATGTATTTAGAGAAGACTTACTTTCTATATACCAAGAAAAAGATTTTGCAAAAAAGAATATAACAGCTGAGAACTATATTTTGAGTGAATTAAAGAAAATAAGTGAAGACGAGAAATTACTAAAGGAATTGATGGAATATGAGAAAAACTTTTATGGAACAAAAATAGTTAGAAATATTTTAAAGGATAAAGAAGTAAAAGATATTGTAGATTTACTTATAGATTTGAAAGAAGAATTACAAAAAGTTGATGGTAGCATAAAATATCAGTATTTAATGAAATACCCAGATATTGTAGAAAAGGTAGATAATATTTCTAATACAATTATAAATTCATCTTTGCAATGTCAAAAAGAAATTGATAAATATATAAAAGCAAAGCAAAAGTTATTAGAATTTCAATATTCAAATATAGATAAGTTAGAAGAAATGAAAGAAAAAACCAAACAAGAAGCGGAGAAAGAAATAATAAAGCTAATAGGAAATCAAGTTTTAGATATTGAAAGAAAGTGGCTAAATTCTAATGAAACATATACTTATATAAAATATAACAATGAGAGCAGGAATTTATTAGATAATATTTTAACAGCCTTATATTATCAAGCAGAAGAACAAAAAAAGTTTAATAGAAATTACGAATTAAAATTTAAAAAGCAATTATCAAAACAGGCTAAAAAGGAACTTGCATTAAAGAAAAGTAATAGTTCATCTTGGAATTGGGAAGATGAAATTTAGAAAATAATAAGTTGTTATAAAAGTTTAAAAATTTAATATTATTTTAATTTTGAATACTTATAATATTCAATGTAAGCATCAAAAGGAAAGACTAAAATTAATATCACCCCAATGTGTAGGAAATAAGAAAAGATAATTTACTTCCATAAATAATCTTTTCTTTCTACACAACTAAACAAGGAGAAAATTATGGCACAAGAAGTGTTTAATAGAGTTGAAAAGAAATATTTATTAGATAAGCTTACATCAGAAAAACTAATAAAAAAATTAAGTTCACATATTAAATCAGGAGAATATCCATATTCTAAAATATGTAATATATATTTTGATACGGATAATGATGAATTAATTAGAAAATCAATAGAAAAACCAGTATATAAAGAAAAAGTAAGATTGAGAAGTTATGGGATTCCAAATAAAGAAGATAAAGTATTTTTAGAAATAAAGAAAAAATTTAAAGGAGTAGTTACAAAAAGGAGAATACAATTAAGATTAAATGAATTTTATAATTATTTAGAAAAAGGAATAATGCCAAATAGCAATATTCAAATCTTAAAAGAAATAGATTATTGTTTTAAAAAATATAATTTAAAACCATGTATATATTTATCTTATGAAAGATATTCATATATAGGAAAAGAAGATGATAATCTTAGAATAACTTTTGATACGAACATATTAAGTAGAGAGTATGATTTGAAACTAGAAAAAGGAGACTATGGAGCAAATTTATTAGATAAAGATTTGTACATAATGGAAATAAAATGTTTAGGTGGTATGCCTATCTGGCTAAGTCACATACTTGCAGAAATGAAAATATATCCAATATCATTTTCAAAGTATGGAAAAATATATCAAAAAAATTTAAAAAAAGAAAAAATATCTTAAAAGGGAAAGGAAGATTTAAATGTTTGAAAGTATATTATCACAAACGGCAGGGACTTTATCAATAACATCTGCATTAATTTGCATGGGTACATCAATTATTTTAGGAGTATTAATTGCATGTGTACATATGTACACAACAAGGTATAACAAAAATTTTGTTATAACACTAAGTATCTTACCAGTTATGGTTCAAGTAATTATAATGATGGTAAATGGAAATTTAGGAACATCAGTTGCAGTACTTGGAGCATTTAGTTTAGTTCGTTTTAGAAGTATGCCAGGAAATTCAAGAGAGATTGTAAGTATATTTTTTGCAATGGGAATAGGTCTTGCTGTAGGAATGGGACATATTTTATTTGCATCAGTTATTACAGTTTTAGTATCAATTGTTTTAGTTGTATTATCTAAAACAAAATTTGGAGAAAGAGATACACATGAAAAGAAATTAAAAATAGTAATTCCAGAAGATTTAGATTATAGTAATGTGTTTGATGATTTATTTGAAAAATATACAAAAACAAATGAATTAGAAAAGGTAAAAACAACAAATATGGGAAGTTTATTTGAATTGACATATAGAATAGTTACTAAAAAAGATGCAAATGAAAAAGAATTTTTAGATGAAATAAGATGTAGAAATGGTAATTTAAACATTACATTAGCAAGAGAAACAACTGGTGAAAATGAATTGTAATTTAATGAAAAATATTAAAGGAGAATACCATGAAAAACAACAAAAAACTAATATATATATTTTTAGCAATAGCTTTAATAGTTATTGCTATTAGCATAGTTATAATATCTTCCGTGTCAAAGAAAAATAATAAAGAACAAATAGCAAATATAGATGTATCAATAGAATACAAAGAAGAGGAAGAAGATACTAATTGGAAACAAAGTTCTTATGAAAATATCGAACTTAGTAAAAGTATAACAATTAATAAAAGTGGAACTTATCATTTAACAGGAAGTATTGAAGATGGAAACATTACTATAAATGCAGGAGATGAAGATTTAGTAAGATTAGTTTTAGACAATGTAAATATTATATGTAATGATTCTTCAGCTATAAATATAGAAAATGCAAAAAAAGTAATTTTAATAGTAGAAGAAGGAACAACAAACACATTAACAGATGGAACTACTTATTCTACTACAGATGAACCTGATGCTTGTTTATTTAGTAAAGATGATTTAGTAATAAACGGAACAGGAACTTTAAATATAAATGCAAATTATTTAGATGGAATAACAAGTAAAGATGATTTGAAAATAATTGGTACAACGATAAATATTACTTCAAATGATGATGGAGTAAAGGGAAAAGACTATGTTGGAATAAAAAATGCAAATATTAAAGTAAATGCAAAAGCAGATGGAATAAAATCTACAAATGATACAGAAACTGATAAAGGATATGTAGTGATTGAAAATAGCAACATAAATATAGAAGCTAAGCAAGATGGAATTCAAGCAGAAACTAATATTAAAATTATAAGTGGACAGTTTGATATAAAAACAGGTGGAGGAAGCAACAACTCAAGCACAAGTAGTGAGAATTGGGGAAACTGGGGAATGCGGAAGAGGTATGATGAATAGAGAGCATCAAACTATAACAACTACTGATGAAGTAAGTGCTAAAGCTATAAAAGCAAATGTAGGAATATTAATAGAAAGTGGAACATTTAATATTGATTCGTCTGATGATTCAATACATTCAAATGGTAGTATAATGATAAATGATGGAGCATTTGAAATAAAATCTGGTGATGATGGAATACATTCAGATACAAGTCTTGCAATAAATAACGGAGAAATAAATATATCAAAAAGTTATGAAGGAGTTGAAAGTGCTAAAATCGAGATAAATGGAGGCGATATAGATATAGTTGCAAGTGATGATGGAATAAATGTTGCAGGTGGAAATGATTCATCATCAATAAATGGAAGACCAGGACAAAATAATTTTAGCAGTAATACAGATCAATCATTAACAATAAATAGTGGAACTATAACAATTGATGCAACCGGTGATGGAATAGATATAAATGGAAATGGATATATAAATGGAGGAAAAACTATAGTAAATGGGCCTACGAATTCTGGAAATGGAGCATTAGATTATGCTGGAACATTTAATGTAGCAGGAGGAGAACTTATTGCTATAGGTGCAAGTGGAATGATGCAAACACCTTCAAAAGATTCAACTATATATTCAATTTCATATGTATTTTCTACTACACAAGAAGCTAATACAAATATAGTAGTAAAAAATTCAAGTAATGAAGAAATAATATCAGTAACATCAAATAAAATATTTAATTCAGTGGTTGCGTCTAGTGAAAAATTTATAAACGGAAAAAGTTATGCAATTTATTCAAACGGTGAAAAAATAGATGAAATAACAATAAATAATATAGTTTCATCATCAGGAAGTAGCAGTATGCAAATGCAAGGTGGAGGAATGATGGATAAAAATCCTATGCAAATGGATAAAGGACAAATACAAGGTGGAGGAAAATCCACTGGAGGCATGATGCATTGATAAAACTAAAAAATAATGTTATAATTTCAAAAGAGAGGATTAAAGTATGAAAGTATTAATAGTAGAAGATGATAAAATATTATCAGACACAATAAGACAATGCATATGTAATAAATTTGATACTGAACAAGCATATGATGGCTATGAAGCATATGTGTTTGCAAAAGAAAATATTTATGATGCAATTCTATTAGATTTAATGCTTCCAGAAATGAGTGGATACGATGTACTTAAGAAAATAAGAGAAGAAAAAGTACTTACTCCTGTACTTATTTTAACTGCAAAAGATACATTAAGTGATAAACTAAAAGGATTTAGATTAGGAGCAGATGATTATTTAGTAAAACCTTTTGAAAGAGAAGAACTTTTAGCAAGGTTAGAAGCAATAATAAGAAGAACAAATGGTGCATATAAAGAAGATATACTTCAATTTAAAGATTTGAAATTAAATATAAAAAATAGAAAAGTATTTATAAAAGAGGAAG
>JAZSCD010000105.1:0-4103 GCA_045602745.1 Clostridia bacterium
GGAGCTGAAAAATTATTAGGAAAAGGAGATATGCTATTTTTCCCAACAGGTGTTTTAAAACCTATAAGAATACAAGGAGCATTTGTATCTGATAGTGAAGTGGAAAAAATAGTAACATTTTTAAAAGAAAATGGCGGACCTACCTATAGTGAAGATATATTAGAAAAAATAGAAAAATCAAATACAACAGATAGAGAATTAGATGAAGAAGACGAAGATGAAACAGATCCGTTTTTAATGGAGGCAATAGAGACTGTTGTAGATTTAGGTCAGGCTTCAGCTTCATTTATACAAAGAAGATTTAAAGTAGGATATGCAAGAGCAGGTAGAATAATAGACCAAATGGAAGCAAGAGGAATAATATCTGGATACGAAGGAAGTAAACCAAGACAAGTTTTAGTTTCTAAAGAACAATGGCAAGAATTAAAAATGGCAAAACCTATAGAAACAGCAAATGGTGAAGAATAATACTAACGAGAAAGAAGGGTAATATTTTGGGTAAATTGGATAAAGAAGAAATTTTTTCTAAATTAAATATAAAAGATTATAATAATCAATTAGAAGATATTTTAGAAAAGAAATCTTTTTCAGAAGATACCAAAAATATCCTTCTTAATATTTTCTATAAAATGGGAACAGCATACGAAGACTATAAAAAAGTAAAATTAGAAACAAGATTAAAAAAAGATATATTAGAAGAATTTATACAAATAATAGAAAAAGATTGTAAAGAAATAGAATTAGTTAAACCTAAACTAAATGAAAAGACAAAATTGGGTGATGAAAAATTTATTGCAAAAAATAATAAAGTAATATCATATCTTAATGAAAAAACAGTTTTTTATGGATTATATCATGTACAACCAAGAGAGTATATAATTAAAGATAAAAATAGTATTTACAAAGAACCAATAGAAAACTTATTAAATAATGGTTATATAATGGATAGGCAAGAACTAATTAGGGATTTTGATGGTTGGGCATGGACAATTTCTAAAGAAGAAATAGAAAATTATATTTTTAATGTTGTGTATCAAAATATAAAATTTTTAGTTGGAGAAAAATTTTTACAAGAATGTATTTTAAATATAAGAAAAGTTAATTTTATAGATAAATTCGAAAATAAAATGAAAAGTACATATAGTGAAGAAATTGCAAATAAAATTATAGAAGAAATATATATATTAGGATTTTTAGAAAATATAAAAACAGATAAGAAAAAACAAAAAGATTTAATAAGTGAAAAAAACAGCTTGCAGAAAGAATTAGACAAAATGAACAATAAAAAGGTATATTTACAAAAACTTGCAGATTCTAAAAAGTCAATAGAAAAACAAATAAAGGAAATAGATGAAACAATAAATATCAATAAAAAATTAAGAGAAAAATTTATAGAAGAAAATGAAAAATTAAAAGAAGAAGAAAAAATATTTAGTCTTAGTGAATTTGCTGAGAAATTACAAAAAACAAGAAAAGAACTATTAAGCAATTTAAAAACTAATAATAATTTAATGAAACCAATGAATTATGTAAAAACTAAATTTAATATTCAAAAAAAAGTTGATTTATTAAATAAAATTGATTTTAATAAGGATTTTGAAGAACAAGAAAATAGTATATTTACAGAATTACAAATAGATTTTTTAAAGGCTATGCAAGAAAATATTGGTAAAGTAGAAATTAAAAAAAGAATTATTGATTATATTTATTTAATTAGATATTACAAACTACTATATATAAGTAAAGAAAAACAAATAAAAGATATAGAAGAATTAAAAGAACAATTATTAATGGCTGAGAAATATGTAATAACAAGAGCTTGTAATATAAAAGCAATAAATATTATAGCTAACAATATAGAAAAAAATTATAAAATTATTTCAAATATATTAAATAGTAATATTATTGATTTGGATGAAATATATTTAGAATTTAAGAAAAAAGATGAAAAAACAGAATTAATAATATATGATGACAATATGATAGATAAAACTATAGAATATAATGAAAGGTTAGATTTAAAGATAAAATTAAACAAAAAAACAAGGCTATTTATTTAAAGGAGGAAGATATATGAATATTACTTTTTTAGGAGCAACCAAAACAGTTACAGGTTCAAACTTTTTACTAGAGGGAGCTGGCAAAAAAATATTAATAGATTGTGGACTTTACCAAGGTAAAGCAGCAGAAGAAAGAGAAAATTATGCAGATTTTCCATACAATGTGCAAGAGATAGATTTTTTACTTCTTACACATGCACATATTGACCATTCTGGGAAAATACCAAAACTATATGTAGATGGATATAGAAATCCAGTAATAGCAACAAAAGCGACATGTGATTTATGTTCAATTATGCTTCCAGATAGTGAACATATTCAAGAAATGGAAAATGACTGGAAAAATAGAAAAAGAATAAGAAAAGGTCTTCCTGCAAGACCACCACTATATACAGCACAAGATGCAATAGATACACTAGAAATATTTAAACCAGTTAATTATGATGAAATAATAGAATTAACTCCAGAAATTCATGTAAGATATAATGATGCTGGACATATGCTTCGGTTCTAGTATAATAGAAATATGGATAAACGAAAATGGAGAAGAAAAGAAAATAGTATTTACAGGAGATTTAGGAAATAATGATATACCATTATTAGATTCTCCAACAATGATAGATACAGCAGATTATTTAGTAATGGAATCAACATATGGAGGAAGACTTCATATGAAGAATGATGACAAAGCAGAAATGTTTTTAAATGTAGTTGCAGAAACATTAGATAAAGGTGGAAATGTAGTAATACCTTCATTTGCAGTACGGAAGAACACAAGAAATATTATACGAATTAAATAAATTGAAAGAAGAAAGAACAGATGAAGAATTTATGGAAAAATATGAAAAATTAATGAAAGCTCCAGTATATGTAGATAGTCCTCTTGCAATATCTGCAACGGAAATATTTAGACAAAATATGGATTTATTTGAAGAAGAAGTAAGAGAAGAAATTCAAAGAGGAGATAATCCATTAGAATTTCCAGGATTACAATTTACACAAACAGCAGATGAATCAAGAGCATTAAATGAAAGTAATGTTCCATCTATAATAATATCTGCAAGTGGAATGTGCGAAGTAGGACGTATAAAACACCATTTAAAACACAATTTATGGAATCCAAATAGTACAATATTATTTGTAGGATATCAAGCGCAAGGAACTCTTGGTTCAAAAATAGTAAATGGAGATAAAAAAGTAAAAATATTTGGAGAAGACATTGCAGTAAATGCAAGAATAGAATATATAGAAGGATTCTCTGGTCATGCAGACCAAGAATGGTTACTAAACTTTATATATTCATTTATAACAAAACCAAAACATATTTTCTTAGTACATGGAGAATCAGAAGGACAAAAAGAGTTAAAACAAAAAATATTAGAAACAATAGATATACCAGTAACAATACCAGAATATGGAGAAAACTATAAATTAGATGATAAAATAGCAATAGAATCAAATATAGCAAACAAACAAAGATATTTAAGACTAGAAGTAATAGACAGACTTGCAACACTAAAAGAAGAATTAGAAGATATGTCTTCAATGATAAAAGGAGATATTTTTGACGAAGATAAAAAGGATGAAGAAATTGAGTTAATTAATGCTAGAATAAAAGAATTAGAACAACAAATTGTAAAAATAATTTCGTAACAAGGTACACGATTCTAGGGACTGTCCCTCTTTTGTTCCGAACGGAAACAAAAGGGGACTGTCCTGAATCGTTGAAAATGTTGCAAATTAATTGCAAACGTTGTAGGGGCAGGTCTTGTGCCTGCCCATGATAGAATGTGTTAATATAAGGGCGGGCACAAGACCCGCCCCTACAATGCAAAAAATTTAATTAACAAATAGGTTATATAAATTACAAATTTTGAAGGAGAAGAAGAGATACAAATGGAAAAATATTATAATGATGCAATAATTGGAAATAAAGAAATGATAGCAAGTTTTACAAAAAAAGGAGAATTAATAAGACTATTTTACCCAAATACAGATTATAGACAATTTATAGATTTTTTACATACAGGAGTTAAAATAAAT
>JAZSCD010000106.1:0-18169 GCA_045602745.1 Clostridia bacterium
TAGTCGGAAAAGAAGAAGTAATAAAAAGCAAAATAAAAGAAATATATAATAAAGAATTAGAAGAAATAACAGATAAAATTACAATACATAACGCGACAGAGACAATAGAAATGGAAGATACACCAACACAAGCAATAAAACAAAAAAAAGATTCTTCTATGGTTGTAGGTTTAAAAATGTTAAAAGAAGATGAAGGGGATGTATTTATTTCTGCAGGAAATTCAGGTGCTCTTTTAACAGGAGCAACTTTATTAGTAGGAAGAATTAAAGGTGTAGATAGACCGGCAATTGCTCCAATGCTTCCATCATATAAAAAAGGCTTAATGCTTGTAGATGCAGGAGCAAATACTAATTGTAAACCTATAAATCTACTTCAATTTGCACAGTTTGCAAATATATATTTAAAAAATATTTATAAAATAGAAAAACCGGCAATAGGATTATTAAATATAGGAACAGAAGAAACAAAAGGTAATGATTTAATGAAAGAAAGTTATAAACTTTTAAAAGAAAAATCAGAGGAATATGGAATAAATTTTGTAGGTAATGTAGAAGGAAGAGAAGCCTTTTCAGGAGAAATAGATGCAGTAATAACAGATGGATTTACTGGAAATATATTTTTAAAAACAGTAGAAGGGTTTGGAAAACTTGTAAAAAGATCTCTTACAGAAAGTTTAAAAAAGAATATATTAAGTACAATTTCTTGTATTCCAGCACTTCCTGGTATAAAAAGATTTAGTAAAACAATGGATTATAAAGAATACGGTGGAGCTTTATTTTTGGGAGTAAAAAAACCTGTTGTAAAAGCACATGGAAGTAGCGATGAGTATTTATTCTATTTTACAGTAAAACAAGCAGAACAATTTGCAAATTCAAAAGCTGTAGAAATATTAGCACAAGAATTTGAAAAAATAAATTAAAAAAACTATTGACAATATATTCTAAAAC
Organism: Clostridia bacterium; assembly: GCA_045602745.1. GTDB lineage: Bacteria > Bacillota > Clostridia > TANB77 > CAG-508 > CAG-452. The sequence continues at coordinate 949 of JAZSCD010000106.1, forward strand.
GTATAATATTCTAATATAGTAGTTAAAAAGAAATTAAGGGAGGTGTAAAAAACCTATGAGTTCAGAAGAAATTTTCGACAAAGTAAAAGAAATTATAGTAGAACAATTAGGAGTAGCTGAAACAGCAGTAGCACCAGAAGCGTCTTTTATAGATGATTTAGGAGCTGACTCTTTAGATATAGTTGAATTAATAATGGCATTAGAAGAAGAATTTGATATAGAAATTCCAGATGCTGATGCAGAAAAAGTAGTTACAGTAAATGATGTAGTAGACTATATAAAAGACAATGCTTAAGGTTTGAAATAAATATATAAAGTATAAGAAGACTTTTTAACAAGTCTTCTTTTTCAATTGTATTACAGGAGTTTTAAATTTTAAAAACATAAATAGAAAAAAAGATATTAAATTGTTAAAACATATCAAAAATTGTAAAAAAAAGAATAAACAAGTCAAATATTGCGACTAGAATTAATTGTATTTTCATATTAAGTATAGTATAGTTGAACAAGTGCTACTTTAAGCATAAATACGAAAGAAAGGGGAAGAAAAGTGCAAAAATCTAGGACTTACTATGGTGGTGCTTTTTTAGGAGAAGAAGATTTAAAAGAAACAAATATTAATCATAGAATAGAATTAGAATACTATACAACAACAAATAAAGAAACAAAAGATAGCTACGGAATAGAAATTATAAAAAAAGAATACAAAGATAATGAGATAAATACAGAAATTACTAGTAAAGAATATATAAGTAATAGTGCAAGAAAAGTAATAGAAATAATAGATACATTAAAAAAATATAAAGTAACTCCAATAGGATTAAATGATGTATTAGAAGATTTGCTAAAAGCAAATTAAAATTATATGTATAATGTTATAATTATACATATGTAGGGACGGAATCCATTTCCGTCCTAAAATTTTAAGAATTTAATTGCAAACGCTGTAGGGGCAGGGTTCCATCCCTGCCCGAAATTTTGCAACAATTAAGTGCAAACGTCGTAGGGGTCGCTGCCCACAGCGACCCGCAAATAGAAATCAATGCAAAAATAATTGCAAATGTTGTAGGGGTCGGCCTTGGTCGACCCTAATATTTTTTATAAATTAGTTTCAATTTTATTTACACAAAAACCTATTTAGTATATAATGCAAATAACATATAAAAATAGGAGGATTTTTTTATGCCAACTTTTGAAAATTTAAAAAGAACAGATAAAGATGTATATGAATCAATAGATAAAGAACTTAAAAGACAACAAAATAAAATAGAATTAATAGCATCAGAAAATTTTGTAAGTGATAGTGTAATGGAAGCAATGGGAAGTTATATGACAAATAAATATGCAGAAGGATATCCAGCCAAAAGATACTATGGTGGATGTGAGTGTGTAGATATAGTAGAAGAACTTGCAATAGAAAGAGCAAAAAAATTATTTAGTGCAGAACATGCAAATGTTCAACCACATTCTGGAGCACAAGCAAATATGGCAGTGTATTTTGCAATATTAGAGCCAGGAGATAAAGTATTAGGAATGAATTTATCTCATGGTGGACATTTGACACATGGAAGTAAAGTAAATTCATCAGGTAAATTATATGATTTTATTCCATATGGAGTAGATAAAGAAACTGGAAGAATAGATTATGATGAGCTAGAAAGACTTGCTTTAGAAAATAAACCAAAATTAATTTTAGCAGGAGCAAGTGCATATCCAAGAGAAATAGATTTTAAAAGAATTAGAGAAATAGCAGATAAATGTGGAAGCTTATTTATGGTAGATATGGCACATATTGCAGGGTTAGTTGCAGCAGGACTACACCAAAATCCTGTAAAATATGCGCATATTGTTACAACAACAACACACAAGACACTTCGAGGACCAAGAGGAGGATTAATACTTTGCAAAGAAGAATTCGCAAAAGCAATAGATAAAGGCGTATTCCCAGGCTCACAAGGTGGACCTTTAATGCACGTAATTGCTGCAAAAGCAGTATGCTTTGGAGAAGCATTAAAACCAGAATTTAAAGAATATCAAGAACAAATAGTAAGAAATGCAAAAGTTTTATCAGAAGAATTAAAAAATTATGGATTTAATTTAGTATCTGATGGAACAGATAATCATTTAATACTAATAGATTTAAGAAATAAAGGAATAACAGGAAAAGAGCTAGAAGAAAGATTAGACAATGTAGGAATAACAACAAACAAAAACTCTGTACCATTTGACACAGAAAAACCTACAATAACAAGTGGAATAAGAATAGGAACACCAGCTGTTACTACAAGAGGATTAAAAGAAGGAGAAATGAAACAAATAGCTAAATTAATAAATATGACAGTAGAAAATTACGAAGACAAAAAAGAAGAAATAATAAAAGAAGTAGCCGAAATTTGTTCAAGATTTCCACTATACGAAAATTAGAATGCGGTTCTAGGGACTGTCCCTCTTTTGTTCCGAATGGAAACAAAAGGGGACTGTCCTGAACCGTAGGGAAAAATAAATCGCAAACGTTGTAGGGGTCGGCCTTGGTCGACCCGCAGACCTGTAAGGAATACATATAAAAGGAGAAACAGATAATGAACTATAGTTATTTAATGGGAGTTAATAATATTGAAAAACTTAAAGAAAATGGGTTTGAGATACAATCTTTTGAAGATGATTATGGGGTTTCTTTTTCTGATGAGAAAATTGAGATATTTGAAAAATATATTTATGAAACATTACAAAATGGATTTTGGAATGAATATTTAGGCAAAGAAAAGGTATTTATTTTTAAATTTGATGATGGACAGATAAAAAGATTTACTCTAAATAAAGATAATGAAAAAGAAATATTAAAATTATGTTGTGAATTTGCAGATTATGAATTTGAATCAATAGATAAAATGTTGAATGAAAATGATTTTTATGCAAAAACATATTTTAAAAAGTAATATATTAACAAGAAGAAAGAAAATAGACGGAAGGAGGAGGCAGTAATCAAAAGCGAGTAGTACTAGGAAAACGTAGAAAATTAATTGCAAACGTTGTAGGGGCGGAACCCCGTGTCCGCCCGTAAAAAATGCAAAGTTTGCGGGCAGACAGAGTCGTCTGCCCCTACAGAATTAAAATAGACAATAATAGCTTTTCATTGCTGACATATAAAGAATGAGTGATAAACTAATAATAGTCGAATCTCCAGCCAAAGCCAACACAATAAAAAAATTTCTAGGTGGCAGTACAAAAGTAGTTGCATCAATGGGACATATAAGAGACCTACCAAAATCAAAACTAGGTGTAGACACAAAAACTTTTGAACCACAATATATAAACATTAGAGGAAAAGGAGATTTAATAAAAAGTCTAAAAAAAGATGCAAAGGAAGCAAAAAAAGTATATATTGCAACTGACCCTGACCGTGAAGGAGAAGCAATAGCTTGGCATTTATCTAATATTTTAGATGTAGATAAATCAAAAATGTGTAGAGTAACATTTAACGAAATAACAAAAGATGCTGTAAAAAAAGCAATCCAAAATCCAAGACAAATAGATATGGATTTAACAGATGCACAACAAGCAAGAAGGGTATTAGATAGAATAGTTGGATATAAAATAAGTCCTGTTCTATGGAAAAAAGTGCAAAAAGGATTATCTGCAGGTAGAGTTCAATCTGTAGCGGTAAAACTTATTGTAGATAGAGAAGAAGAAATAGAAAATTTTATTCCAGAAGAATATTGGAATATTTATGCTACACTTGCTACAAAGAAACCTAAAAAAAGCTTTGAAGCTAAGTTTTATGGAAAAGATAATAAAAAATTAGATATCCATTCTAAAGAAGAAGTAGACAAAATTTTAAGTGATTTAGAAAATGCAAAATACATAGTAGATGAAGTAAAAAAAGGAGAAAAGAAAAGAACTCCTGCACCACCATTTACAACAAGTACAATGCAACAAGAAGCATCTAGAAAATTAAATTTTGCACTTAAGAAAACAATGCAAGTCGCACAAGGCCTATACGAAGGAGTAAAAATCCCATCAAAAGGAACTGTAGGTTTAATTACTTATATGAGAACAGACTCTACAAGAATATCAGAGGAAGCAAGAGCAGCAGCAAAAGTACATATAGAAAGTACATATGGAGAAGAATATTACGAAAATAGATATTATAAAACAAAAGCAGATTCACAAGATGCCCACGAAGCAATAAGACCAACATATGTAGATTTAACACCAGATATAGTAAAAGAATCTTTAACAAATGACCAATATAAATTATATAAATTAATATATAACAGATTTATAGCAAGTCAAATGTCAGCAGCAATTTTTGATACAGTAGCAGTTAAAATTAATGCAAATGAATATAACTTTAGAGCAAATGGTCAAACAATTAAATTTAAAGGATTTATGAGCGTTTATGTAGAAACAGAAGATAATGAGCAAAAAGAAGAATTTGCAAAAATACCACCTTTAGAAGAAAAACAAGAATTAGTAAAACAAAAAATAGATTCAAAACAAAGTTTGACTGAGCCTCCACCAAGATATACAGAAGCAAGTTTAGTAAAAGCATTAGAAGAAAAAGGAATAGGAAGACCAAGTACTTATTCTCCAACAATAACAACTATCCTTGCTAGAAGATATATAGAAAAATTACAAAAGCAATTACATCCAACAGAGCTTGGAAAAATAGTAAATAAATTATTAATAGAAAACTTTAGTGATGTAATAAATGTAGAATTCACAGCACAAATGGAAGAGCAATTTGATAAAATTGCAGAAGGTAAGGAAGAGTGGAAAAAAGTTATATCAGAATTTTATGGTCCATTTGAAAAAGTAGTAGAAAAAGTAGATAAAGAACTAGAACACGTAAAATTAGAATATGAGGTATCAGATGTACCATGTGATAAATGTGGAAAACTAATGGTAATAAAGTACGGTAAATTCGGAAAATTTTTAGCATGTCCAGGATATCCAGAATGCCAAAATGCAAAACCATATATAGAAACAGTAGATGTACCTTGCCCAAAATGTGGAGGAACAGTACAAATAAGAAAAACAAAAAAGAGAAGAAACTATTATATATGTGAAAACAATCCAAATGATGGATGTGATTATATTTCTTGGACAAAACCAACAAAATAAACAAAAAGGGAGAGACCCCTTTCGTATGAATAATACTAAAGGGGTCTGTCCCTTTTTGTTTATTTTGCACGGAAAAATCTACATAACTTGCAAATTTATGTAAAATGATATATAATATAATAAGTTCAGCGTATTGTATAAATACTTTACGGTCAGAGAAAGTATTTGTACTAACATGGACAATCCATTTTATAATTGAAAGGATGAAACTCTATGGAAAAAAAGAAGTATTTGATGGGCCCCAGTGGGGGAACAGCGGCTTCTATGGGTGCTTTTATGGAGCACTTTGTAAAAAAATCTGAAGAAGATGAAGAAATTCATCTTGTTCCGGAGATGTGGAGAACTTTGTGCGGTATTTCAACACGGTCACTGATTGTTGCAAACAAAGAATTTGTTTCTGGATGGAGCAAAATGGGTGGTTCACCTATAATTCCTTCTTGCAAGGATACAAATGTATTCAAAATCAAGCAGCCTGATGGGACAACTGTTGATATGTCTTATGAGGTTCGTGCGTTTTGCAGAAATTTTAATGGTACTATTGCTATCGGCGGCGGAGGAACTACGGCTCAGTCTTTGGCATTACACAAAGAGTATGGACTTAACTTTATTGTTCCTTTGGCAACAATGGATAATGACATTGTGTGTTTTGACAACGTCCTTGGTTTTGAGACTGCAGTTCAGAATGCTGGAGCATCAATTGCAGCATGTTATAATGATGCACACACTATGCAACGCCCAACAATGATTTTCTGTATGGGCTATGACTGCGGTCGACTTGCAGTTAATGCCACTAAGCATGCGATTACCAAGTATGGAGCAAAAATTGATATGCTTCATATTCCTGAAACTCAGACTTCTGTTGAAGACGTAGCAGCACAGATAATTGCAGAATACAAAGGTGGAGCTTTCACTATTGTAATCTCCGAAGGATGCTGCAAATCATCTGAAGTAACAACAGAAGGAACTCATAAAAGTTACAGTACGGCAGAATATGCAAACGAGATTATGAGATTGACCGGAATAAAGTTCAAAGTTCTTACACCGGACTATATGCAGCGCAGCGGAAATCCGGTTGAAGAAGATATTGAACTTGCAAAGGAATTTTCGTACAAAACTTTTGAACTCATTGATCTCGGACAGTGGAATCACGTAATTGGTTCCAGAGATGGTGAAATTATTGCTATGCCGTTTGAAGAAGTAATGAAAGTTTTAGAAACTCAGAATGTTTCTTCAGATTGGTATGCTACTTCTAAGGTGTCTCTTGACGGTGTCAGTGATATCCTTGTAAAATAAAAACTCTGACCAAAACCAAAAAAGTCTAGCTGAAAACGGCTAGGCTTTTTTGTACATTTTAAAATTTATACTAGAATTAAAAATGTAGAGAAAATGTAGGGGCGACTAGTAGTCGCCCGCCACTTACAGAGACGTTCTAAAAATATTATTAGTAAACACTTCGAAGAACGGGCGACTACTAGTCGCCCCTACAAATACTCTACAATTTTAGAAAATTGTTACTAAATTATCTATTCTATCTAAATTTTTAAAATCTGAAAATTGCATAAAAAAACATACACTTGGCAAAAATATGTACGAAATACATATTTTACGAGGTGAAAGATTTTGAATTCAAAAAATTATAAATATTTAAATATAAAAGGAACAATTTTAGATAATTATCAGCTTTCGAATTATATGGAGAAAATTGCAACAAATCATGATATAGAAGAGAGTTCTCAAAAACAAACATATCCTATTCCAAGATTAAAAGATAACTTTAAATTTATAGAAAAAACTTATGAATTATTAAACCAGCATGCAAAAATGGGAATAGATACTTATCCTGCAGGTGAATGGCTTTTAGATAATTTTTATATAATAGAAGAAACATATAAAACAATATGTTTAGAAATGAACTTAAAAAAATATAAAGAATTTCCAAAAGTAGCAACAGGTATATATAAAGGATATGCAAGAGTATATGTACTTGCATCTGAAATAGTAGCATATACAGATAACAAAATAAATGAAGAAATTTTATCGAGTACAATTTCAGCATACCAAAAAAGAAAATTACTTAGTATGGAAGAGATATGGAATTTATCAATATTTTTAGGGATAGCAATAATAGAAAATATAAGAAATATATGCGAAAAAATATATTCTTCTGGGATGCAAAAATATAGAGTAGAAGATATAATAGAAAGATTAGTAGAAAAAAAAGATACAAAAACACAAGTATTTAAAAATGCAAAAAGGGAGCAAGGAAATTCATTAATAAATAAAGAAATGAAATATCCATTTATAGAATATATGTCATACAAATTAAAAAAATATGGAAAACAGGGACTTCCATATTTAGAAATCTTAGAAGAACAAGTAAACAAAATGGGAATGACAATATCAGAAGTTATAAAAAAAGAACATTATGATATTGCAATTTCTAAAGTATCTATTGGAAATAGTATATTAAGTTTAAAAGAAATTTTAAGAGTAAATTTTTTAAATCTATTTGAAGAAATTAATGGAGTAGAAGAAATATTAAAAAAAGACCCAGCTGATGTTTATTCTAAAATGGATTATAAGACAAAAGATAACTATAGAAATGAAATAAAAAAGATATCAGAGAAAACTAAAATTTCGGAAATATATATTGCAAATAAAGCAGTTGAATTATCAAATAGATTCGAAAATATAGAAGATAAAAAAGCACATATTGGATATTATTTAATTTCTAATGGAAAAGAAGAATTATTAAAAGAAATTGGATTTAAAGATAAGAAAAAAGTATCAAATAAAACAAAAGAAAAAAGATATGTATTTGGAATTTTTGTATTTACAACAATATTTGTAATACTTATAGGAACTTATTTATACTTTAGGTTTAATAATCTGTTAGGATCTATTTTAGCAAGTATTATATTATATATTCCAATATCAGAAATTGTTATACAGCTATTAAACTATATATTAAATAAAACAGTAAAACCTAAAATTTTACCTAAATTAGATTTTAGTAAAAACTTACCAAAAGAGTATTCTACATTTGTTGTAATACCTACAATTATTAATTCAAAAGAAAAAGTAAAAGAATTAATAAAAAAATTAGAAGTATATTATTTAGCAAATAAAAGTGAAAATTTATATTTTGCACTTCTTGGAGACTGCACAGCATCTAGTAAAAAAGAAGAGAGTTTTGATAATGAGATTATACAAACAGGGATAGAAGAAGTAGAAAAATTAAATAATAAATATAAATCAAATTTAGAAGAGCTTCCTAAATTTCATTTTTTATATAGAGAAAGAATGTGGAATGAAGGGGAAGAATGTTATTTAGGATGGGAGAGAAAAAGAGGATTGTTATGCCAATTTAATGAATTTTTGGTAGATGGAACAAACAAATTTAAGGTGAATACAATTGTAGGGGGCTCTGACGATTCTAGGGACTGTCCCTCTTTTGTCGCAAAGGGACAAAAGGGGACTGTCCTGAATCGTGAAATGAAAATCAAATACGTAATAACCCTAGATTCAGACACAAATTTAGTTTTAGGAACAGCTACTCAGCTAATTGGAACAATTTCGCACATATTAAACAAACCAATTTTAAGTAATAAAAAAGATATTGTAATAGATGGTCATGCATTAATTCAACCTAGAGTAGGAATAAATTTAGATGCAAGCCAAAAAAGTTTATTTACAAAAATATATGCAGGAGCAGGAGGAGTAGATTTTTATACAAATGCAATATCAGATATATATCAAGATAATTTTGATGAAGGTATTTTTACAGGTAAGGGAATTTATGATGTAGAAATATTTCATAAAATCCTATGTAATGAAATACCAGAAAATACGGTCTTAAGTCATGACCTTTTAGAAGGTAATTATTTAAGATGTGGACTTGCAACAGATATATTATTACTTGATGATTATCCAAGTAAATATAACACATATATTTTAAGGCAAAGTAGATGGATAAGAGGAGATTTTCAAATTGCAACATGGCTTAAAAATAAAATAAAAAGAAAAGACAAAACAAAAAAACAAAATCCTCTTCGGACTTCTTTCTAAATTTAAAATATTAGATAATTTAAGAAGAAGTTTTCTTCCTATTTCTATAATAATAAGTATTCTATTTGCAATAATACTAAAAACTTGGGAAATAGTAACACTTAGTTTTATAGCATATATTTTTCCTACAATATTAGATGTTTTAAATTTTATTATTTTTAAAAAAGGTAAAGATACAAGATTTATATATGCACATAAAAGCTTTATACAAGGTTTAGGAGAAATAAAAGCAAGTATAATAAGAGGAATATTAGAAATTAGTTTCTTGCCACATAAAGCATATATATCTTTAAATTCTATAATAAAAACAATATATAGAATGAAAGTAAGCAAAAAACATTTATTAGAATGGCTTACTGCAGAACAGGCAGAAAAACAAGCAAAAACAGATTTGGTTTCGTATTATAAATTTATGTGGGCAAATTTGGTATTTGGTATTTTGAGTTTGGCATTTGGAATAGTTACCAATCAAATTTTACTAATAATAGTTGGAGCTTTATTGGGAGTAGCTCCAATATTTGCATGGTATATAAGTAAAGACATAAAAAAGGTTTTAGCAATAGAAAAAGTTTCGGAAGAAGATAAACAATATCTTATAGAAATAGGTAAAAAAACTTGGCAATATTTTAAGGACAATATAGATGAAGAAAATAATTACCTTGCTCCAGATAATTACCAAGAGGACAGAATAAATAAAGTAGCTCCAAGAACATCAACAACAAATATAGGACTTGGAATGCTTTCAGTAATTTCTGCATATGACCTAAAATATATAGAGCAAGAAGAAGCAATAGATATTTTAAGCAAAACTTTAGATACAATAACAAAACTTCAAAAATGGAATGGACATTTATATAATTGGTATAACACAAATACTTTAGAACCATTAATACCAAGATATATTTCAACAGTAGACAATGGTAATTTTATAGGATACCTATACACCGTAAAACAATTTTTAATAAATGCATTACAAAATACTGTAGGGGCGAACTGTGTTCGCTCGCAAAATGAAAACACATTGCAAGAAAATGTAGGGGCAGACGACCCTGTCTGCCCGCTCGAAAATCAAATTATGCAAATGCTTCAAATAATAGACAATATAATAAACACAACCGATTTTTCTATTTTATACGACCACAAAAAACATCTATTCTCAATAGGATTTGATGTAGAACAAAACAAACTAACAAATTCGTATTACGATTTACTTGCATCAGAAGCAAGGCAGGCAAGCTTAGTAGCAATAGCAAAAAAAGATATTAATCCTAAACATTGGAATTCTTTAAGTAGAACCTTAACAAGTCTAAGAAAATATAAAGGATTAATTTCGTGGTCTGGAACAGCATTTGAATATTTAATGCCAAATGTAAATATAAAAAATTACGAAGGAAGTCTTTTAGATGAATCTTGTAGATTTTTAATTATGAGCCAAATGGAATATGCAAAAAAACTTCGGAACTCCTTGGGGAATATCAGAAGCAGCATTCAATTTAAAAGATTTAAATAATAATTACCAGTATAAATCTTTTGGAGTACCATGGCTTGGACTAAAAAGAGGGTTAGCAGATGATATGGTTATATCTCCATATTCTGTATTTTTAAGTTTAAACTATGTTCCAAAACAAGCAATTGCAAATTTAAAAGAATTAGAAAAAGAAAATATGCTTAATAAATATGGATTTTATGAAGCTATAGATTATACAATTCCAAGAGTAAAGTATGGAAAAAAATATGAAGTAGTAAAAACATATATGGCACATCATCAGGCCCATAGTTTACTATCTATTAATAATTTAATAAACAATAATATATTAGTAACAAGATTTATGCAAAATCCAGAAATAGAAGCTATAGATATATTGCTTCAAGAAAGAATGCCTAAAAAAGCAATTATAACAAAAGAGAAAAAAGAAAAAGTAGAAAAAATAAAATTAAGGGATTATCAAAATTATACAGAAAAAGTATATAACAAGATAGATGGAGTTTTAAATAGAACTAATACAATTTCTAATGGAAACTATACAATTTCCACAAAAGATAATGGAGAAGGATTTAGTAAATATAATAATATATTAATAAATAGATTTAAGGAAACTGCAGATTATAAACAGGGAATATTATTCTATATAAAAAACGTAAATAGTAAAAGAATTTGGGTAAACACACCAATAGAAGATGGAAACAGAGGGGATATATATAAAACAATATTTGCACCAGAAAGAGATGAATTTGTAAGAATAGATGCAAATATAGAAACAAAAACTAAAGTAATAGTATCACCAGATCACCCAGTAGAAATAAGAAGGTTAGAATTAAAAAATAATGGTACTAATGAAGAAACTTTAGAAATAACAAATTATTTTGAACCAGTATTATCAAAACCAATGCAAGATTATGCACATATGGCATTTAATAATTTGTTTTTAAACTTTGAAAAAATAGATGATGATATACTAGTAAAAAGAAAAAAAAGAGGAACAAACGAAAAAGATGTATATTTAGGAACGTGTCTTTATACAGAACACGAAACTATAGGAGAATTAGAGTTCGAAATAGATAAAGAAAAGTTTTTTGGAAAGAAACAAGAATCAATACCAGAAATGGTAAAAGAATCAAAACCTTTTTCTAAAAATTTAGGATTAGTAACAGATCCAAGTCTTGCAATGAAAAGAACTATAAAAATTATGCCAGGAGAAAAAGTAGTATTTGATTTATTAATAGCAGTTTCTTACCAAAAAGAAACGATAGCTAAATTATTAGAAAAATATAAAAACACAAAATTAATAACAAAAACATTAGAACTTTCACGTGCAAAAGTAGAAGCAGAAACTATATATTTAGGATTAAAAGGTAAAGATTTAGAAAAATATCAAAAACTATTATCATATATAATTCTAAATAATCCTTTAAAAAAACTTACACTAAATAATTTACCAAAAAGAATTTATTCTCAAAGTAAGTTATGGAAGTATGGTATATCTGGAGATTTACCAATAATTCTAGTAAAAATAGAAGATTTGAATGATATGCATGTTGTACAAGATGTGTTAAAAGCATATGAATTTTTTAGAACTAAAAATATAAAAACAGATTTAGTAATATTAAATAAAGAAGAAAATTCGTATGATCAATATGTAAATTACGAAATAGAAAATGCTATATTAAATAAGCAAATGGAATTTTTGAAAAATCAATTTGGAGGAATATTTGTAATAAATTCTAATCAAATAGAAAAAGAAGATATAGATTTATTAGAGTTTAAATCAAATATTGTAATTGACAGTAAACTTGGAGATATAAAAGCGCAAATAGATGATTTAGAAGAAGAGTATTTAAAAACATTAAAAAACATTGGATTAGATTCAAAAGTCGATTATGTTATAAGTGATGAAATACAATCAAATATAAATATGAATATGTTAAACTTAGAGTATTACAATGAGTATGGTGGATTTTCAGAAGATGGATTAGAATATACAATAAAATTGGAAAAAGATAATAAACTTCCTACTGTTTGGAGCATGGTACTTGCAAATAAAAATTTTGGAACAATAGTTACTCAAAATTTAGGAGGATATACTTGGCATAAAAATAGTAGATTAAATAGATTATCTGCTTGGAATAACAATCCGGTATTCGATATACCATCAGAAATAATATATTTAAAAGATTATAAAACAGGTAAAAAATGGTCTTTATCTAATAATCTAAACAATGAAAATTTGGAAAGTTATATAACTTATGGATTAGGATATGTAAAATTTAAAACAATACAAAACAATATAATTCAGGAATTGGATATTTTTGTTCCTAAAAACGACAATGTAAAAATAAACATATTAAAACTTAAAAATTTAGAACCAAATAAAAGAAATTTAAAATTAGTTTATTATATAAAACCAGTATTTGGAGAAGATGAAATAAAAACAAATGGATATATTGAGGTAAGCAAAGAGAATAATATAATAATTGCAAAAAACCTATATAAAGATAGTTTTAAAAATAATGTTGCATTTGTATCTTCAAGTGAACCAATAAAAACATACACAGGGAATAAAAATTTTTTTATAGGAAATGGAAATATTAAAAATCCAGAAGGTTTGGATAAAGTAAGTTTAGATAATTCTAGCGGGCTTGGACAAAATTCATGTATTGCGATAGAACTAGAGATAGAATTAGAAAGCTATGAAGATAAAGAAATTATTTTGCAATTTGGAGAAGAAAACACATTATTAGATGCAAAAGATATATCATATAAATATTCTAAGATTTTTAATTGTATGCAAGAATTAAGTGCAGTAAAAAACTTTTGGTATGAGATTGTAAATAGAGTGCAAGTAAAAACTCCTTTAGAGTCCTTAAATTTAATTATAAATAGTTGGGCTAAATATCAAACTATTGCATCTAGGTTATGGGCAAGAAGCGGATATTATCAATCTGGTGGAGCAATTGGATTTAGAGACCAGCTGCAAGATACTATAGGATTGAAATATGTAGATATAGAATTTATGAAAGAGCAAATTTTAATTGCATGTAGGCATCAATTTATAGAAGGTGATGTAGAACACTGGTGGCATGAAGATACAAATAGAGGTATAAGAACTAGATTTTCAGACGATTTATTATGGCTTTGCTATGTGGTTTATGAATATATAAATTATACAGGAGATTACAGTATTTTAGAAAAAGAAGAACCATATGTTATGGGAGAACTTTTACCAGAAGGTATTGATGAAAGGTATGATGTATATTTAGAATCAAAGCAAAAAGAAGATGTATATACACATTGTATTCGTGCAATAGATAGAAGTTTAAATTTTGGAGAAAGAGGACTTCCAAAAATAGGTTCTGGAGATTGGAATGATGGATTAAATACTGTTGGAAATAAACAAAAGGGAGAGAGCATATGGCTTGGATTTTTTATATATGATATTTTAGAGAAATTTATTCCTATATGTGAAAAAAGAAATGATATATCAAGAGTAAATGAATATAAAGAAAAGAAGGAACAACTGAAGAAGTCATTAAATACAGCTGGTTGGGATGGTAGATGGTTTAAAAGAGCATATATGGATAACCGGAGAACCACTTCGGAAGCATAGAAAATGAAGAATGCAGAATAGATAGTATATCTCAAAGTTGGGGAGTTATATCTGGTGCTGCGGATAATGATAAAAAATATATATCAATGCAAAACTTAGAAAATCATTTAATAGATATAGAAAATGGGATAATAAAGCTATTAGATCCACCTTTTGATAAAACTAAATTAGAGCCAGGATATATAAAGGCTTATTTACCAGGAGTAAGAGAAAATGGAGGACAATACACACATGAGTATTGTTGTTGTGTACATTATTTAAAACAAACAGTGTAGGGGCGATTTTAATCGCCCGCAGAAAATATTGATACTCTTAAAAATACATAGGATATTACGAAAAATTTCCGTTAACGGAAAAAATTCGTAATGAAACATAAAAAGTTATTTCTCAAACAAGAAATAAAAGATTGAATAAAAAAGTTATTTCTCATTTACGAAATAACTTGACAAAATTAAAATAAAAGTTTATACTTAATATAGGTGATTAAAATGTTAAAAAGAGAAATGTATTTATCAAGAATTAGAGGTTTCTATGATAGTGATCTCGTAAAAATTTTAGTAGGAATAAGAAGATGTGGAAAATCTGTAATATTAAAACAGATAATGAATGAATTAAAAGAAAAAGGAGTAGATAATGAAAATATTATATATGTGAATTTTGAGCTTATAGAATATGAAGATTTACAAGATTATAAAGAATTAAATAAATATATAAAAGAAAAAATAGTAGATGAAAAAAAATACTATGTATTTTTAGATGAAATTCAAAAAGTTGGCAAGTTTGAAGAGGTAGTAAATTCATTAAGAGCTTCTATAGAAAACATAAGTATATTTATTACTGGTTCAAATAGTAAATTATTATCAAATGAATTATCAACTGTTTTATCTGGAAGGTATGTATTATTCAATATTTATCCATTAAGTTATAAAGAATTTATAGAGTTAACAGGTAAAGATGGTAAACGAGATGAAACTTTTTGGGATTTTGTTAAATGGGGAGGTCTTCCTAATAGAACTCAATTTACAGATGAAAGTAATATAAAAGATTATTTGCATAGTGTATTTGATTCTATTATTTTAAGAGATGTAGTAGATAGATTAGGATTGAAAGATACAGTTTTATTTGATTTGCTATTACAATACATTGTTGATATAACAGGACGTGAGTTCTCTGCTGAAAATGTTATAAAATTTTTAAAAAGTGAAGGTAAATCTGTATCAACAGAAACATTATATATATATTTAGATGCACTATGTAAGGCATTAATGATGAAAAAAATATACAGATATGATATTCATGGAAAAGCAATATTAAAGACATTAAATAAATACTATATGACAGATTTGGGAATAGCTCAAATAAAAAACAACAATTTTGAGATAAATAAAAGTTTTGCTATAGAAAATGTTGTATATAACGAGTTATTAATAAGAGGATATGATGTATATATAGGAAAGACAAAAGAAGGAGAGATTGATTTTATTGCTACAAATGATGAAGAGAAACTATATTTTCAAGTTGCTTATTTAGTAGAACAACCTAAAACTGAAGCTAGAGAATTTGGAGCGTATAAAGAAATTAATGATAATTATCCTAAATATGTTCTTTCTTTAGATAAAGCAGACTTTTCAAAAGATGGAATAATTCATAAAAATATAATCGATTGGTTATTAGAAAAGTAACATTAAAAATAGAAGGTGATATATATGTATTATAATTTTTGGGGATTAGATATAACAATGTGTTTTGGAAAAGATTGTCCATTAAAAAATGATTGTATAAGATATGTAGCAAAACCAGAGAAATATCAAAGCTATTTTGAGGAAAGTCCATACAAAGATGGAAAATGTGATTGTTTTAGAGATTATAGAGAATATGATCAAAAATGTATAAAAGAAGAGTTTTTAAAAAGTAAATAAAAAATGTGAAACAAAACAAAATAAAAAACATAAAAAAAGTTTCACATTTTAAATAAGCCTTAAGAGTAAAATCTTAAGGTTTATTTTTTTGCCCTAATTAATACTAAAAATTATTTTTAAAGGCACAGAATCGAACGTGGTGCGAATAAAAAATATATTCCTTATAGAAGTGACAGAAATTATGATAACTTCAATTGGAATAGCTTATATGCAAATTTAAAAAGAGGTTAATTCTACTTATGAAAGAACTAGCCTCTTTTTAATTTGCCTAAAAAACTATAAATAGTTTTTTAGCAATGCAAAATAAAAAAACAGTGTTTTTTTGTTTTAGATTGAGAGGGGTGTGGGGCAATAGCCCTGCCACACTAACACTTTTTGAAGCGATTCGCTAAAAAAGTGTTGTAGTGTGTTACAACACTTCAAGGTGTTAGCTAAAGAGCATATGCAAAGGAGGGATGAATTATGAGCTATGCTATTATAAGCGTTGCTAATTCTTCGAAGCCACTCAAAGCTTGTTACTGAAGAAAGTCAAGAAGCAAGTTCGCGTAATTAGAAATGATAGAAAGGAGGAATAGTATGAGTTACACTATCATAAGAAATGAGAAGTATAAACGAGAAAATTTGAAAGGAATTTATCGACATAACGAAAGAAGAAACAAAAATTATTCTAATAAAAATATTAATAAAGAATTATCTTATCTTAATTATTCATTAAAAGATTGTAAACGCTCTTATGAAAAAGAATTTGAATTGGTTAGAGAAAAATATAATTTGAAAGGACAAATAAAAATTGTTAGTAATATTGTGTGTGAGTATATTATTACTTCTGATAAAGAGTTTTTTTATTCTATTGGTGCAGAAGAAAGTAAAAGATATTTTGAAACTGCATATAAGTTTGTATGTGATTACAAAAATTTAGGAGAACAATATATTTTATCTGCAAAAGTACATATGGATGAAGAAACTCCACATATGCATTTAGTATTTATACCAGTAGTTCATACA
>JAZSCD010000107.1:0-17880 GCA_045602745.1 Clostridia bacterium
ATATTATAATAAATTTTTGTTAAATACATATAATTGTATAAAATGTAATTCGGACAAAAGGGGACAGACCCCAATTGTTCGTAAATAAATTTCCGGACAATTGGGGTCTGTCCCCTTTTGTCCGAATTACAGGTGATTATATGAAAAATTTATTTGCTGGTATTTTAATTGGTGCAGGAGCTATTCTTCCTGGAATAAGTAGTCGGAGTTTTTTTATGTTGTTTTGGACTATATGAAAAAATTGTAGATTCAATTATTCATTTTTTTAAAGATATAAAAAAGAATTTAAAATTTATTCTTCCTATTGCGTTTGGTGTTTTTATTGGTATATTTTTATTTGGGAATTTATTAAAAATAGCTTTTGATAAATTCTATATGCAAGCTTGTTTTGCATTTATTGGTTTGATTCTTCGGAAGTTTAAAGCTTGTAATTAAACAAGCTAAAATTAAAAAAGTTACATTATCTCACTTTTTATGTTTACTTATCACTTTTTCTTTTAGTATATATTTAGTTGCATTAGAAAACTCTATGGATTTTATAATACAAACCAATTCAAATTCATATTTAATACTTGCAGGTGTTTTAATGTCTGCTCGGTATTGTAATTCCTGGAGTTAGTAAAACCGTAATACTTATGATGCTTGGTTTATATGAAGCTTATTTATCCGCTATTTCAACTTTAAACCTATCCATTTTATTACCTATTGGAATAGGCCTTATAATTGGTGGAACACTATTTTTATTTTTTATCAATTTTCTATTTAAATTTATAAAATCATATACCTATTTTGGAATTATTGGATTTATACTTGGCTCTATTTTTGTAATATATCCTGGTTTTTCATTTGATATACAGGGAATTTTTTCTATTGTTTTATTAACATTTTCTTTAATTTTGGGATTAAAATTATCTAATCTTTAACTTTATTATTAAGGCTTCAGCTTGCATTTTCTTTGTAATATATGTATAATACTTTAAAAATGCGAGTATGCTGGAATTGGCAGACAGGCACGTTTGAGGGACGTGTGTGGTTTCACGTATGGGTTCAAGTCCCATTACTCGCACCAAAATTTATAAAAGGATTTTAAACATTAAATTATGGAATTAAAATACTCTGTAAACAATTCATCTAAATATACAAATGTTAGACAAGTTTTAAAAAATGAATTTAATATATCTAATAGATTAATCACCAAATTAAAAGCAAATAAGTGTATTTTATTAAATAATGCTGAAACATATTTAGATAAATTACTTTGTGTTGGTGATATTATAAAATGTAAAATTAATTTTAATGAATCTTCTGAAAATATTGTACCAATTAAAATGAACTTAAATATTATTTACGAAGATGACTATTTATTAGTTGTAGATAAACCCTTTAACATGGCTGTTCATCCATCAATTTTGCATTATAATAATAGTTTATCTAATGGTATTAAACATTATTTTGATTCAATTGGTTTAAATAGGAAAATAAGACCTGTAAATAGATTAGATAGAGATACTACTGGCATAGTTATATTTGCTAAAAATGAATATATTCAAGAATGTCTTATAAAACAAATGCAATCTGACACATTTTATAAAGAATATTTAGCAATATTAGAAGGATTTTTAGAAGAAACATCAGGAACAATTAATGCTCCAATTGCAAGAAAAGAAGGAAGTATTATAGAAAGATGTATAGATAAAAATGGTTCTAAAGCAATTACACATTATAAAGTATTATTGTCTAAAAATAATTTATCATTAGTAAAATTTATTTTAGAAACTGGAAGAACCCATCAAATAAGGTTACATTCAAAGCATATCGGTCATCCAATTATTGGGGATACTTTGTATGGAAAAGAATCTAATTTAATTTCAAGGCAAGCTCTACACTGTCATAAAATATCTTTTTCACATCCAATTAATAAAAAACAAATAGAATTTATATCTACAATTCCTAATGATATGAAAAAAGCTATAAATTAGTTTTCTAATCTATAGCTTTTTTGGTTAAAGTAAATCTATAAGCCGGGTTCTGTTTTAAACAGTCATTTATCTAGAATATATATTACTATATATCTCAAGCCACCAATTTAGAAGACGACGAGCAGTCTTAACCTTCTATCTTTAGGTGTTGCTCCAGATGGGGTTTACATTGACCAAATATGTCACCATATTTGCGGTAAGCTCTTACCTCACCTTTTCATCCTTACCTAACATTTAGTTAGGCGGTTATTTTCTGTTGCACTTTCCTTAAGGTTTCCCTTACTGGACGTTATCCAGCATCATTGCTCTATGGAGCCCGGACTTTCCTCATGCAGGACCTTGCGGTATCTACACGCGACTGTTTGGTTTACTTTATTTATTATTTTAAACTTTTTTTATCAAAAAGTCAAATAATTTAATGGTTTTAGTGGAAAGTAAATAATTAATAACATAATTTTTTTACAAAAAAAGTCCCCACGTTAGCCGGTTTAAAAGAATTTTTAAGGACCTGCTCTTACACAGGTGGGTGCTCTCCTAAATATTCCTGGGCTTCTTACTACTTATAGTGTAAGCATGCACGCCATATTCAGAGTTCTAAGCTCCCTTTCCTTATCTGTTGGTTCTAAAAATTCCATTTGCTCGTACTATGCAGGGAAAATTATTAACTTATCTTTATTGTATTTATATATTATCATATGTTTATTTTTAATGCAATGATACTATATTCTAAAAAAATATATTCTATTTTTATTTTTTTATTTCTATCTTTATTATACTCTTTTTTTTACACTAATTCTTATGATTTTGTTGTTTGCAATTACATAAATTTAATGTTATAATGAGATTAGCGTTTGTGTTAAAAGCAAGGATAAATTCCTTGTTTTTTTGCTATTTATTTTAAGAAATTTCTTCGAAGAGCGGGCGACTACTAGTCGCCCCTACAATGTTTGCAATATGTTTTTTGTAATATAATGTTTGAGGGACAAACCTTAATTACAGGTATTCCTTACATGGTGAGGAATGTCCCTCATCTTAATTTTTCTTTCATTTTTACTAATATATTTAATGCATCTATTGGTGTTAATTCATTTAGATTTATTTTATCTATTTCGTGTGCAAGTTCTGCTATTTTATAATTAAACATATCTAATTGCCCTGATGCTATTTTTTTATTTTCTTTTTCTTGGTTTTTCTTTCCTAATATGCTCTTTCTTTCTAGAGTTTTTAATATTTCGTTTGATCTTTTTACAACTTCATTTGGAACTCCTGCAAGTTTTGCTACATGTACACCATAACTTTCATCTGTTCCTCCAGAAACTATTTTTCTTAAGAATATTACATCTTCACCTTTTTCCTTTACAGCTATTGAATAATTTCTTACTCCGCTTAGTTGTTCTTCCAATTCTGTAAGTTCATGATAATGTGTTGCAAATAGTGTTTTTGCTCCACACTTTTCTTTATTTGATATATATTCTACAACCGCCCAAGCAATTGAAAGTCCGGTCATATGTAGATGTTCCTCTTCCTATTTCGTCTAATATTACTAAACTATTTGAGGTTGCTTCTCTTAGAATTTCTGCAACTTCCATCATTTCTACCATAAATGTACTTTGTCCGCATTGCTAAGTCATCTGAAGCACCAACTCTTGTAAATATTTTGTCTACTACTCCTATTTTTGCTGATGTCGCTGGTACAAAGCTTCCTATTTGAGCCATTAGTGTAATTAATGCAACTTGCCTCATATATGTAGATTTACCAGCCATATTAGGTCCTGTAATTATAGATAATCTATCATTTTGTTTATCTAAATATGTATCATTATCTATAAAGGTTCCTGATGGGAGCATTTTTTCTATAACAGGATGCCTTCCTCCTTTTATATCAATTGTTCCATTATTGTCTACTATTGGTTTTGTATAGTTTAAATCTTCTGCTACAATTGCAAATGAAGTAAATACATCTAGGCTAGACACAATATTTGATGCTTTTTGAAGTCTTTCTATATTTACTGCTATTTTACCTCTAATTTCAATAAATAATTTGTATTCTAAATCAACAACTTTTGTTTCTGCTCCTAATATTTTACTTTCTAGTTCATTTAATTCTTCTGTTATGTATCTTTCGCAATTTGCCAGTGTTTGTTTTCTAATATATCTTTCTGGTACTAAATTTAAATATGATTTTGTTACTTCAAAGAAATATCCAAACACTTTATTAAATCCAACTTTTAAGTTTTTGATTCCTGTTTCTTCTTTTTCTTTTGCTTCTAATTCTATAAGCCAGTTTTTACCTTGCATGCCTGCATTTTTAAGCTCATCTACTTCTTGGTTATATCCGAGTTTTATTATTCCACCCTCTGTTATCGTTATTGGAGGGTCTTCTATAATTGCATTTTCTATTAAATCATGTATGTCATTTAATTCATCTAAACTTAAATATAAATTTTGTAACAATTCAGATTTACTAGTAGCTAATATTTTCTTTAGATATGGCAATTGTTTTAAGGAATTTTTAAGTGAAATCATATCTCTTGCATTTGTATTTCCATAAGCTATCTTACCAACTAATCTTTCTATATCGTAAATTCTTCTTAAACAATCTATAATATCTCCTCTAAAAATTAGATTATCTTTTAATTCTTCTACTGCATTTAGTCTTTTATTAATTTCTGTAACATCTATTAATGGTTCATTTATCCATTTTCTTAAAAGTCTTCCTCCCATAGATGTATATGTTTTATCTAGCACCCAAACAAGTGTTCCTTTTTTAGATTTATCATTCATTTTTTCTGTTAATTCTAAGTTTCTTCTAGAAGTAAGATTTAGAGACATATATTTTGTTATAGAATACATTTTTATCATATTTATATGTTCTAATTTTATTTTTTGAGTTTGATTTAAATAATCCAAAAGTCCATTTATTGCTGGAATTTGTAAATTATTTTCATCTATATTTTCTATTTGTTTTTCGTTATCATCAATAAATGTATAGTTTTGGATTAAATGTTCTAATTCTGTTTTAAAAATCTCTTCTTCAAAACAATTTACATATGCTTTAAATCTTAGTTTTATTTCATCTAATTCTTCCCTACAATTAAATAGCATTTTATTTACTATTATTTCTGCTGGATTATATTTAGAAAGCTCATCTAATAGTAATGCAAAGTTATTGCTAGCTTCTATTTTAGTGGATAAAAATGTTCCTGTTGTAACATCACAAACAGCTATACCAAAATATATTCCTTTTTTATATATTGACATTATAAAATTATTTTTCTTTTCATCTAGCATATTTGCTTCTATAACAGTTCCTGGTGTTACTACTCTTATAACATCTCTTTTTACCATTCCTTTTGTTTCTTTTGCATCTTCTAGTTGCTCACATATTGCTACTTTATATCCTTTTTCTATTAATTTTGCAATGTAGCTTTCTGCTGCGTGAAAAGGAACTCCGGCACATTGGAGCTCTTTCTTCTTGACCACAATCTCTTCCTGTTAAAGTTATTTCTAATTCTCTTGATGCAGTAAGCGCATCATCAAAGAACATTTCATAGAAATCTCCTAATCTATAAAATATTATGCAATCTTTATATTGTTCTTTTATTTGCATATAATGTTTCATCATGGGTGAAAGTTCTGACATCTTATATTTCTCCTTTCAAATCTTTAGAGATTCAGGACAGTCCCCTTTTATCCTTATTGTACAAAAGAGGGGCAGTCCCTAGAATCTCCTTTTAGATACCATCTATGTTGTGAAAGAATTTTAATATTAATGGTTTTACCTATTAATTCTTTATCTCCTTTAAAAATAACTACTTTATTTGTATCAGTTCTTCCGAGTTAACATTTCTTCATTATTTTTACTATAACCTTCTACTAATATTTTCTGATTAGTTCCTACATATTTTTCATTATTTTTTTCTATATTCTCTTCATATAAAGCTTTCAATCTATCGAATCTTTTATGTTTTATTTCTTCTGGTATTTGATTTTCCATTTTATCTGCAACTGTTCCAACTCTTCTTGAATATATAAACATAAAAATTTGCTCAAAATTTACTTTTTTTACTACATCCAAAGTTTCTTCAAAATTTTCCTCTGTTTCGCCTGGAAATCCTACTATTATATCTGTTGAAAAAACGGCCTCTGGTATTTTTGCTTTTATTCTATCTATTAATCCTAAATATTGTTCTTTAGTATATTTTCTATTCATTACCTTTAAAACTTCGCTACTTCCTGATTGAAGTGGCACATGTAATAATCTAGATATTTTGTTGCTGTCTGCAATTGCATCTATTACATCATCTGAAAAATCTTTTGGATGAGGCGAAACAAATCTTATTATTTCTATTCCTTCTATTTTGTCTACATCTCTTAAAAGATTTGCAAACTTATAGTTTTCGCCACCATTATATGAATTTACATTTTGTCCTAAAAGTGTTATTTCTTTATATCCTTCTTTGGCAAGCTGTTCTATTTCGTTTAATATATCTTCTGGTTTTCTACTTCTTTCTCTTCCTCTTACATATGGCACTATACAATAACTACAAAAATTATTACATCCATACATTATTGTAACTGATGCTTGTCTATTATTACTTCTTTTTATTGGTAACCCTTCATACACTTTTCCATCTATATCTATTACATCTTTTACTTTTTTATTGTTAGCAATTGCTGTATATATATCTTCTGGTAATTTATGAAGTGTATGTGTTCCAAATATTATATCTACAAATGGATAGCTTTTTTTTATTTTTTCTGTAATATGCTCTTCTTGCATCATACATCCACCTATTGCAATTATTATATCTCTATTTTCTTTTATTTTTTTTAATTCTCCTAGTTTCCCAAATAATTTTTCTTCTGCATTTTCTCTGACACAGCAAGTATTAATTAAATATAAATCAGCGTCATTTGAATTAATTGATTCTATATATCCCATTTGTTCTAACATTCCTACTAACTTTTCAGAATCATTTTCATTCAATTGACATCCCATTGTTAAAATATAATATTTTAATTTTTTTCCTATGTTTAAATTAGTTACCTTATTTATATATTCTTTTTGTTCTTGAACTTCCTTTACTTCCATTTGTTCTCTCCTTTTTAACGCATTTATTTTATTATAAATCGACAAAATTAGCAATAGGGTTTTTTTAATAAATTTTAGGGTCGACCAAGGCCGACCCCTACAACGTTTGCAATTAATTATATCAATTATCTATATTCATTTTTCTTTCCTCTTTTTGAAGAAGGTTTCTCTGGTGTTCCATCTATTTTAGTTTTTAAATCTATTTTATATCTACTTCTTATATCTTCTTTACTATTAATTATGGAAGTTACTCTTCTTAAAACTCTAGTCATTTTTCCTAAAAAGTTATTAACATTTTCATCTTCTAATACTAAAACCTTAGCTTTTTCCCAATTTATACCTTTTATTTGAGCCTCACTCTGTAAATACTTTACTATCATATTAGTTATTTCTTTTTTTTCATGGCTTGCCACTACTATAAAATCATTATCATCTATGCCATTTGAAAACATAGAAACATCATTTAAATCATTTCCTAAATATACACATGAATCTAAATTCAACTTTTCTTTTAAGTATTTAGCAGCTAAACCTTTTGTATGATTTCCGCGTAAAATCCATTCTATATCTATTGTCTATCTTAATTGGAAATGAAGTTTTACCCATATGTGTTTTATACCCTTTTATATTCTCTCTTATGTAAGTATTTAATTTATCCATTAATTCATGAGGCCCTGTAAGTGTTAATTTTGTAATATCTATACCTTCTAAATCAGTTATATTTTCTTTAAATTCTATTCCTTCTCTATCTTTATAATATTTTTTTACATTTGAAGAAGGATATGCATATATTCTTTTTCCATCTGTTAATCTAATACTTTCATATTCTCCTCCCAATTTAATAAATTCACTTATTACCTCTTCTACAATTGTTTTATCCATAATGTGTTTAAATAGTTCTTCATTATTTTTTACATCAAGACACATGCCTCCATTATCACCAACTATATAATCGAAATAATCTATTGGTATATTTTCCGCTTTTAAACAATTTACCATATCTGATATTGTTCTTCCACTATTAGCTATAACATAAATATTAATTCCTAAATTTCTATTTTTTAATTCTTCTAAAATTTTTCTCAACTCATCATTTAAAAGTATTGTTCCATCTTTATCTGTTATAATTCCAAAATTTTTTACTCCACCTTTTATTGTTTTTATAAATTGATTAAAAAATCTTATAATACTATATTCATTCATATATATAATTCTCCTAATTTTTTTAGCAATTAACATTTTACTATAGATTTTTCCTTATAT
Source organism: Clostridia bacterium (assembly GCA_045602745.1). Taxonomy (GTDB): domain Bacteria; phylum Bacillota; class Clostridia; order TANB77; family CAG-508; genus CAG-452. Next base: position 8,338 of record JAZSCD010000107.1, read on the forward strand.
CAACATAATGTATAAAATTAATATTTTTTAGTCTGTTCAGACTTAAATAAAATTATCTAAATAATGTAGGGGCAAGGCTTGCTCTGCCCGAATAAATAGAAAATTTTTTTAATTTGTGGCTAAATAATAAGTAAAAAAGTAGCATATTTTTATGCTACTTTTTGATATATTCAATTAATTTGTTTATATTTAAGATTGTCATTTTCCAAAAGTATATGTATTATCGTTAACAATAACTTCTAATTCGTCATCTGTAGAATTATATGTACCTAATATTTTTCCAGAACCTGTATATATTTTATTTTCGTAATAATAATATCCATGAGGATTAGTTGTACTACCATTAATAGTATAAGTCAAAGTGCCTGCATTTCTATCAATTGTTAATGTATTACTTCCTTCATCAGTATATGTTCCATTTAAACTTTCTGGTCCTTCAAGCCCAGTTCTATTCGTAGCTACAAAAACTTTTTCTTCTTCATTACTTAAAATCTTAGTATTTCCTATAGTATGAAAATTTAATGTTCTTGTTTCAGTACCAGCTGCAGCTTTTATTTGTGAATTTTCAAATATATATTCAATCTTTTGTGTTGTTCCTCCTACTACTGGAAATTCAATTTCATTTTCATTGACAGTTATAGTAGCAGTTTGACTTGAAAAAGCAGCTGGCGCATAATAAATTCCAATTACTGGATTCTCTGTTCCTTCTACTCCTGCTGTAATTCCTAGTTCTGCTAGCCATCCTTTTTCTTTATCATTTACTTCATCTTCTATATAATATAATGTTCCATCTTTTGATATTGTTAATTTTGTTTTAAAATCGTCTAAATTTCCTGTTAATTCTAAATCAGCAAATGTTATTCCATAATCGTCTTGTGATTTTCCATTATGATCTGCTAATACTTCTGCTTTTTTTATTGCTAATTTTTCCTTTATTGTTGCTACATTTGTTTGATATGCTGCTTTTTCTCCTTTTTCAAATAGCCCTCCATTTACTGCTACATTTATTGTTACTCCTACTAATACCAACATAACAATAATTGTAATTATTAACGCTATTAACGTTATACCTTTTTCTGTTTTAAACATCTTTTGTTCCTCCTTCAATTTTTTTGTGTTTAGCATTTTGCATTTGGTTATTGGTAGTTTTTATTCTAATTGCCAAATGCTACATACACTTACACTTACATTTTCATTTGTATTTTTTACAAATTCTTTTTTCATTATGTTCATTATAAGTTATACTTTTTTATAAGTCAACACTTTTTACATTTGTAATATAATTGTAATATTAGTGCAAGCACAAGACCTGCCCCCACATGGTTTATACTTAATTTGTTGTTATTCCAAATGCCAAATTCCAATTACCCAATACACTTATGATATTTTTTGTCTCATATATAGTAATATTTTCTTTTCTAGTCTAGATACTTGAACTTGTGTTATTCCTAACATTTTTGCAACTTCTGATTGTGTTTTTTCTTTATAATATCTTAATACAATTATCTTTTGTTCTCTTTCATTTAAGTTTTTTATAAGATTACTTAAACAAATTTTATTTACTAAATCTCCTGTTTCGTCTTTTCCATTACCTATTTTTCCTAGTTTTGTTTCTCCTTTTGTATCATCGTCATATACTTCTTGGTCAATTGATTCTATTGGTCTTTCCGATTCTAACGCCATTGCTATTTCTTCTTTTGATACTTTTAATATTTTTGCAATTTGTGATATATTAATTTCTTCTCCTTTACTATTTAAATATTCTCTTTGTATTTCTTTTATTTTTATACATAATTCTTTTAAACTTCTACTTACTTTTATTGGTCCGGTCATCTCTTATAAATCTCTTTATTTCTCCTAAAATATATGGTACTGCATATGTAGATAGTTTTACATCATAATCTACATTAAATCTCTTAATTGCTTTTATAAATCCCATACATGCTATTTGATATAACTCTTCTGCATCATATCCTCTTCCTAAAAATCTTTTAACTATACTCCATAAAAGACCTGAATTAGTTTCTATTATGTCTGTTAATGCTTTATCATCATTATTCTGTGCTTTTAATAAGTCTTCTTTTTTTATCTCGTACATAAAGAACTCCTCATCATCTTTTTCATTGTTACTTTTGTGCCTATTCCTAATACTGATTCTATTTTTACTTCATCCATAAAACTTTCCATTATTGTAAATCCCATTCCAGATCTTTCTAATTCTGGTTTTGATGTATATAAAGCTTGTCTTGCTTTTTCTACATTTTCTATTCCTTTACCTTTATCTGAAATTTCTATTTCTATTGAATTTGCAAATAATTTGCATTCTATTTTTACTATTCCTTCTTTTCCTTCGTATCCATGTATAATACAATTTGTTACAGCTTCTGATACTGCTGTTTTTATATCTGATATTTCTTCTATTGTTGGATCAAGTTGTGCTACAAATGCCGCTATTGTTATTCTTGCAAAACTTTCGTTATTTGATTTACTTAAAAACTCTAATTTCATTTCATTTTCATATACATTTTTCAAGATTGTTACCTCCTATATTTTCTATTTCTTCTATTGGTATTAGTTTTAAAACTCCGGACATTTCTAAAACTTTTTTAATTGATGCATTTACATTAACTATTTTTGTTTTTCCTCCAAACATAGATACTAATTTATATCTTCCTATTAACATACCTATTCCGCTACTATCCATAAATGTAACATTCTCAAAATCAAAAATTAGTTTTTTAGGTATATGTACTTGTATTTCGTAATCAGCTCTTTTCCTTATTTTTTCACTACTATGATGATCTATTTCTTCATCTATTTTAAATATCAACTGCTTGTCCTCTTTTATGTATTTAACTTGCATAACATTCTTCCTTTCTTATGTTTTATAAAATTGTTTTGTGGGCAGGCACAAGACCTGCCCCTACATTAATTATTCTGTCTTTGGTAAAATTTTCCTTTGATGAAAAATTGGAAGTTTTGACGAAAAAAAATTGAAAGCATTTTTAATTACTTTCAATCTTTTTATAGTTTTATTTAATTCTATTTAAGATTTCTTTTATATATGGTTCATCGTAAAAAGCATAATCTGTATTTTTTTCTTCTAAAGCTTTTTCTATATCTTTAATAGGAAAATATTTTACTTCACTTAATTCTTCTATTTGAATTATATAATCTTCTACTTTTTTATTTGTTTTATACAAATATATATATATATATGTATTATTGTGTTGTCCATTACTAAATTTTTTATCTCTTCTAAATACATCTAAAAATTCTAAATCATTCTTAGTTATATCTATTCCTATTTCTTCTTTTACTTCTCTTAATATTGCATTTTCTGGTGTATCACCTGCTTCTATATGTCCTGCACAAAGTGCCCATTTACCAGGTGATTGTTTTTTTGTTACAGCTCTTTTTTCTAATAGCATTTCATTATTTTCATTTAAAACTATTACTCCTACTTCTCTATGTAAAAGACCATCTGAATGCACTATTTCTCTATCAACAAATTCGCCTGTTAAATTATTATTTTCATCTACTATATCTAATAATTCCATTTATGTACCTTTCTTGTGGGTCGGGATGGAACCCGACCCCTACATCAAAATTTGCTCTGCAAATTTTCTACTCTTCACTATTCATTATTCACTAACGGGTCGATGTGGGCATCGACCCCTACATTGTATATAATTATTTTCGAGCGAACGCAGTTCGCCCCTACAACGTTTGCAATTTATTTTACGGGCGGACAGGGTCGTCCGCCCCTACATTTTACGTTCTCCCACAAAACAAATCAAAAACGAGTAATGCTAGGCAAATTGAAGTAAAAAACCGGAAGCGTACATAGGTACGTTGAGGATTTTTTATCTTCAATTTAACAACGCAGGACGAAGTTTTTCATTTGTTTTGCATTTTTATTTGTTTTGCAAGCATGCAATGCCTGGAAGTGTCTTTCCCTCTAAAAATTCCAACGAAGCTCCTCCACCTGTAGAAATATGTGTCATTTTATCTGCTAATCCCATTTTTTCTATTGCTGCTGCTGAATCTCCTCCACCTATTATTGTTATTGCATCTAGGTTTCCTAAAATTTTCGCAACTTCATTTGTACCTTGAGCAAATTTATTAAATTCAAATACTCCCAAAGGTCCATTCCATACTACTGTTTTAGCATCTTTTAAAACTTCTTTAAATTTTTCTATTGTTTTACTTCCTATATCCATTCCCATGTATCCATCTGGAATTTCTTCTGATGATACTTCTATATATTCAGCTTCATTCGAAAATTCTTTTGCTACTTTATTATCAACTGGCAATAAAAGTTTTACACCTTTAGCTTTAGCTTTTTCTAAAAGAGTTTTTGCTAAATCTATTTTATCTTCTTCGCATATAGATGTACCTATATTTAATCCTTTTGCTTTAAAGAAAGTATATGCCATACCTCCACCTATTATTAATGTATCTACTTTTTCTATTAAGTTTTCTATTACACCAATTTTATCTGAAACTTTTGCTCCTCCTAAAATTGCAACAAAAGGTTTTTTAGGATTTTCTAAAGCTCCTCCTAAAAATTCCAATTCTTTTTCAATTAAAAATCCAGAAACAGCTGGTAAATAGTCTGCTACTCCTGCTGTAGAACCATGCGCTCTATGTGCAGTTCCAAAAGCATCATTTACATATATCTCCGCCATACTTGCTAATTCTTTTGCAAAATCTGCATCATTTTTTTCTTCTTCTGCATGAAATCTAACATTCTCTAAAAGAACAATTTCTCCTTCTTTTATATTAGATGTTAGTTCTTTTGCATTTTCTCCTATAACATCTTTTGAAAGTTTAACTTCTTTTCCTAATAGTTTAGATAATTCTTCAGCTACTGGTTTTAAAGAATATTTTGGATTTACTTCTCCTTTTGGTCTTCCTAAATGTGAGCATAATATTACTTTAGCATTATTTTCTAATAAATATTGTATTGTTGGAAGTGCAGCTTTTATTCTTCTATTATCTGTAATTTCTCCTGTTTCTTTATTTTGTGGAACATTAAAATCACATCTTACTAGAACCTTTTTTCCTTCTACATTTATATCTTTTACAGTTTTTTTGTTCATAATAAATTCCTCCATCTAATTGTAGGGGCGAACTGTGTTCGCCCTATATTTCGGGCGAACGCAGTTCGCCCCTACATTCATTTATCCTAAAATATATATTTATATTATAATTCAGCAAAATATTTTATTGTTCTTACCATTTGGCTTGTATATGAATTTTCGTTATCGTACCAAGCTACTACTTGAACTTGATATAATCCATTTTCTATTTCTGTTACCATTGTTTGTGTTGCGTCAAATAATGAACCATAGTTAATTCCTATAATATCTGAAGATACTAATGGTTCTTCTGTATATCCAAAAGATGCACTTTCCTGTGATTTCATTGCTGCATTTATGCTTTCTGCTGTTATATCTTCTCCTTTTACAACAGCAATTAATATTGTTGTTGAACCTGTTGGAACTGGAACTCTTTGAGCTGATCCTATTAATTTTCCATTTAACTCTGGAATAACTAATCCAATTGCTTTTGCTGCTCCTGTAGAGTTAGGAACTATATTTACAGCTGCAGCTCTTGCTCTTCTTAAATCTGCTTTTCTATGTGGACCATCTAATAACATTTGGTCACCTGTATATGCATGAACTGTTGTCATTATTCCTGATTGAATTGGTGCATAATCATTTAATGCTTTTGCCATTGGTGCTAAACAGTTTGTTGTACATGATGCAGCTGATATAACTGTATCTTCTGCTTTTAATATGTTTTCATTTACTCCAAAAACTACTGTTGGTAAATCTTTTCCAGCTGGTGCTGAAATAACTACTTTTTTAGCTCCTGCTTTTATATGAGCTTCTGCTTTTTCTTTAGTTGTATAAAATCCTGTGCATTCTAATACAACATCTACATCCAATTCTCCCCATGGTAAATTAACTGCATCTTTCTCTGCATATATTTTTATTGTTTTTCCATCTACTGTTATTGAATCTTCTCCTGCTACTACTGTATCTGCTTTTTCATATTTTTTTTGTGCAGAATCATATTTTAATAAATGAGCAAGCATTGCTGGGCTTGTTAAATCATTTATTGCAACAATTTCATATCCTTCTGCTCCAAACATTTGTCTAAATGCAAGACGTCCTATACGTCCAAAACCATTAATAGCTACTTTTACTGACATACTAAATCCTCTCTCTTTCCGATGTTAAAAAACATCTATTAATTATATTATTCTCAACAAAATGTATTCTATAACAAAAAAGAACACAATTCAAGTGTTCTTTTTTATTTTAATTAAAATATTCTTTTCCCTCTAAATGTAATTGGTACTTCTGAAAGAGCAGCTTCTTTTAATGATTGCCATGTTATTGGTGAATGTAAAAATTCATTAATTTCATCTTCTATTTTTTGTTGATATGGAGTCAATTCTACTTTTATTTCATAGAATAATGCATTTTTTACTTTTGTCCAAAAACTTGGTTTTGCTGGTAAATTTGTGTTAGCTACTTTAAATTCTTTATTTAATACACCATTTGATTTTTTTCCAATTTCACTATATTCTTCATTATCATAGCTCATTTCTTTGTATGATGTATTGCTTGCTTTTTTTAATGCATCTGCTATTTCTTTTACTGCATCCATTCCTTCTGTTCCTGATAGTTCTTTATATGGATTTTCTCCCATTTTGTTTTCCTCCTTTATTAGATATACAATCATATCTTTTCTTTTGTAATCTAGAACTTTTATTTGTTCTCAACTGTTTTACAAATCTTTATATATTTTATACTACAAATTTTTCTTTTTATCAATAGTTTTTCGATTACGTTTATATTACTTTTTTGTTTCAATTTTGTTACATCTCACTTTGTTAGTATTCCAACTAACTCTAATTTGTCTTCTTTTTGAATTTGTATCTCTACTATTTTATTTTCTAAACATTCTCCTTTTGCACATGCAATTATATAATTAGTTGTATGTCCTTTATAAATTCCATTTTCTTCTTGCTCAAATAATACTTTTACTTTTTTATCAATATATTTATCTAAAAATTCTTTTTCATTTTTATTTGATAACTTTATTAGTCTTTGACTTCTTTCTTCTTTTATTTTACCATCTATCTGATTAGACATAACAGCGGCTCTTGTACCTTTTCTTGGAGAATATTTAAATACATGCATTTTATAGAATTTTATTTTCTTCAAATAATTATATGTAATTTCAAATTCTTCTTCTGTTTCTCCGTGGAAACCCTACTATAATATCTGTTGTAAGAGCTACATTTGAAAATGTTTTTCTTAATCTTTCTACAACTTTTTCAAAATCCTCTGCAGTATATTTTCTATTCATTCTTTTTAAAGTTTCTGTGCAACCGCTTTGAAGTGATAAATGAAAATGATCACATATTTTATTTACTTTTTTTAATCTCTCTACAAATTCTTCTGTTATAAGGTTAGGCTCTAAAGACCCTAATCTTATTCTTTCTATTCCGTCTATTTTATTTATTTCCTCTAATAAATCAATCAGTCTTATATTACTATTTTTTAAATCAACTCCGTATGACGCTACATGAATTCCTGTTATTACAACTTCTTTAATTCCTTTTTTAGCAATACTAGTTATTTCTTTTATTATACTTTCTAAACTTCTGCTTCTTACTCTTCCTTTTGCATAAGGAATTATGCAATATGAACAAAAATTATTGCATCCATCTTGAACTTTAATTACTGCTCTTGCTTTTTCTGTATATGTTATTGTTCCAAAATCTACAAATTCTTTTTGGTCGTTTATGTCGGTTAGGTTGATTTTTTTGCTAATTAAATTATTTGATTTTTCTGTGTTCTTTTTCGAGTGAACATAGTTCGCCCCTATATATCCTTCAATTATATTTAGTATATCTTTTTTTTCTGTGTTACCTATTATTAAATCTATTTCTTCTATTTTTTCTAAATCTTTTGATGCTACTTGTGCATAGCATCCAGTAACGGCAAGAATAGATTTTGGATTTATTTGTTTTACTCTTCTTATTATTTGTCTTGATTTTCTATCTGACATATTAGTAACTGTACATGTGTTTATTATATAAATATCGGCTAAAGTTTCAAAATCTACTATTTCATAATTTTTATCTAAAAATTTTTCTATCATTGCATTTGTTTCGTATTGATTTACTTTGCAACCTAATGTATAAAAAGCTACTTTTTTCATTTTTTCTCCTTATTATTGCAAAAAATGAATAATGAATCCGCATTCACTATTCATTTTCAATTATATAAATTATCTCCTTGTTTTCCCTTCTAATGTATCTAAATTATCTAATGCTTTTCCTGTTCCTAATGCAACACAGCTAACTGCGTCTTCTGCTATCATTACATTTATTCCTGTTTGTTGTTGAAGAAGCTTGTCTAATCCATCTACTAAGCATCCCCCACCTGTCATGTATATTCCTCTATTACTTATGTCTGCTGCAAGTTCTGGTGGTGTTCTTTCTAATGTAGAATGTACAGCATCTACTATCATCATTGCTGGTTCTTCTAATGCTTCCATCATTTCACTTGATTTTACTGTAATTGTTTTTGGAAGCCCAGTTATCAAATCCCTTCCTCTAATATCCATTTCCATATCTTGTATCTTTGGAAAAACACATCCTATATTCACTTTTAAATCTTCTGCAGTTCTTTCTCCAATCATAACATTATGTTTTTTCTTAATATATTTTACTATTGCTTCATCGAATTTATCTCCTGCTACTTTTAGAGATGTACTTACAACAGAACCACCAAGTGATATAACTGCTACATCTGTTGTTCCTCCACCTATATCTACAACCATGTTTCCACATGCTTTAGATATATCTATTCCTGCACCTATTGCAGCTGCTATTGGTTCCTCTATTAAATATACTCTTCTAGCCCCTGCTTGTGATGCAGCATCTATTACTGCTTTTTTTTCAACTTCGGTTACTTGTGATGGTATACATATCATAATTCTTGGTGCAAACACGAATTTTCCACATATTTTTCCTATAAAATGCTTTAACATTCTTTCAGTAACAGTATAATCTGATATTACACCATCTTTTAAAGGTCTTGTTGCAACAATATTACCAGGTGTTCTACCAAGCATTCTTCTTGCTTCTCCACCTACTGCTAACACTTCATTTGTAATATTATTTACCGCAACAACAGAAGGTTCTCTTAAAACAATCCCCTTTCCTTTTACATATGCAATTACAGTTGCAGTACCTAAATCTATTCCTATATCTTGTCCAAAGCCAAACATAAAAGCATCTATCCTTTCTGTTTATTATTATGCTACTATTTTATTACATTTATGTTGCAATTATATTACAAAATATATAAAATAGCAATTGTTTTTTACATTTTAATAAAATAAAATTTGGCAAAAAAATAAATTGTAATTCAGAGGTGTGATGTGGGATGTGTGAGGTGTGCTTTTATGAATAGCCTTCGTAGGCTTTTCCCTAATTCACACTTCTCACTT
>JAZSCD010000108.1:0-6633 GCA_045602745.1 Clostridia bacterium
AAATCTTGCAAAATCTATTTCTTTATTATCCCTGTAATATCTTAAATATGATTTAACACTTATTGGATGGTCAAATGCATCTCTTGGCATCAATTCCATTTCTTCATTATTATTTTCTTTTTCAATTGCAAGTTTTAATACTTCATTATATTTTTCTATTCCTAAATCATTCTTTTGTAAATCTACTAAATCTACTAATGATAATAGTATTACCGATTTTATTTTATTTAAATCCATATATTTTTCTTTTTTTAATCTGTTATAAGAATATATTATTTTTGTACACCCTAAACTATGACCTTGAATATGTATTTTTGTAAATCCTACTTCTAGCATTTTATCTATTGCACCTTTGATATCATAATAACTTTCTAGAACATCTTCATATGCACATCCACCATTTAAATTTTTTCTTCCATCTGTTTTTTTGGTATAACATGCAATCTCTGTTCCTCTGTTATTAAATGCAAAATATGCAATTCCTGCCTTATTTATTTTTTTTCCTAATATATCTTCTCTTTTTTTATAACAATTACTTTGCATTCCATGTACTGATATTACAACTTCATCAGTTTTTAAATTATTATCTGGTCTATGTAATAAACCAAATAACTCTACACTATCTTCTGTGTTAAAATATGTTTTTTCTAGCATATGTTTCCTCCTATTAGTATTTAATATTTTTAAATAGTATATATCCATTCTCTCTTTTTTAAAAATTTGTCTATAATTGCTGTATATTAATAATTTTATCTTTTTAATTAACTTTATAAGTAGTATATGTTACACTCTCAACCTGTTCTGCTATAGAATTTAAAGAATAAGTATATAAAATTAAGATTCCACTCACTACAATTATCACAGTTCCTATATTTATAATGTTTATAGTGTTTAATATTTTGTTTTTCTTATCCATCTTTACACCATTTTTTTTGGCTTTGTAATAGAAAACAACTGCAATTATAGAAAGTACACCGCGTTGCTAAAAATGGTATTCCTGTAACTAAAATAATTATTAGAAATAACCACCACACCGCTCCACTTCCGGTCTCCCTCATTCGTACTTCCTCTACTTTCTAGCATACATCCAACAAAAGTTAATAATACAATTATAACTATCGTAATAAAAATTATTGCTCCTATCTTACCTATTATATTTTTGAAGCCAGTTTTATCATCCATTTTTTTCTTCTCCTTTATATCTTACCTTTCAATTCTCTCATATTACTGCTTTAATTATTATATCATATTTATATATTTTAAAACAATAATAAATAGTTTTATTAAACAATACTTTCACGTCAGAGATGGTCTTAAAAGTAGATGTAGGGTACGCCGTCCTACCAAATAACCACACTGATAAAGGAGATACATTAAGTATCTCCTTTTTTTCGCATATGGAATAAGCTTTCCACATTAACCATCCACTATTCACTGTGACTTCCAAGTTGCACTTTTGGTGGAGATGGAGGGAGTTGAACCCTCGTCCAATAACTTTTCCATATAAACATCTACGAGTGTAGTTTGTTATTAAAATTTCCCTCTAATTCTTGTTAACAAACAAACTTAAATTTTTAGTATCCTTTTATTACCCATTATTCCCAAGGAATGAAATAACTTTGTTTCCTACTTTAGTCGGCGCTTTATCCATAACAGTAGGCTTTATGGTAAAACGACGCTCGCACTATTAGGCAGCGTATGCTAATTCTTTATCAGCGTTTATATTTATTTTGCTTTTTTTAAGTGGCCGAAGCAACCATCCACTACTCGCAGTTTATACTTCTAAATCACTGTCGAAACCAAATACATCCCCATGTACATATAATATTATAGCATATTAATTACATGTTTTACAATGTTTAAATATTTTATTTTTTCTCTTGCATAAATTTATAATATATGCTAATATAATTAAGTAATTTAATTTAGGGGTATAGTGTCAATGGTAGCACATCGGTCTCCAAAACCGCCTGTGAGGGTTCGAATCCTTCTACCCCTGCCAAACTTGCCTTATGGCAAGATTGAAAAACGAAGAGTGAATAGTTTTGTTCATATTTTCGGGTCGATGTGTGCATCGACCCCTACAATGTTTTTATTATCTAATTATTCTTTTTGGAGGTCTTATGAAATTCTTTTCTTTTTCTATTTTATTTGTTTCTCTTTTTTTGATATTTTCACTATGTCTATTTATTCCTATATTATATGAATATGGTTATGTTTCTATCTATATTCCCCCTTGTTTTGATAATAGTATAAATATTAATTCTTCTGGTTTTGCATGGCCCACACCTCGGCTATACTACTATTACCTCTAAATTTGGTTATAGAAATTCTCCTACTTCTGGTGCAAGCTCCTATCATAGAGCAATAGATATTTCAGCTCCTGCTGGTTCTAATATAATTGCAAGCTGTAGTGGTAAAGTTTCTTTTATTGGTTTTAGTGGAGCTAGTGGTTTTACTGTAACTATTACTAATAACATTTTTTCTGTTTCTTATTCTCATATTTCTCCTTCTTTTTTAGTTTCTGTTGGACAATTTGTGAATAAAGGAGATATTATTGCTAAAGTTGGACCCAAAAATGTTTATGGTGTTCCTAACAATCCATATAAAGATTCAAATGGTAATCCTACAAATCGGAGCCACTACTGGTCCACACTTGCATTTTTCCATAAAGAAAGACGGCAAAGCCGTCAATCCTTTAAATTATTTCTAAAAATCTAATATATTCTTTGTATACTCATAATACATTTTTCTTAATATTTCTATTTTTTCTTCTATCTCTATTGATAAATCTGAAGCTACTTTATAATTCTCTTCATTTAATGCTTTTTTTATTCTTGTAAATACGCATTCATAATGTGTTGAATCTTTAGCTAAATTTTTTCTTATTTCATTTATTTTAGCCCATGCAGTTAAATCATTATCTAAAGCTTTTTCTGCTATATGTATTGCTTTATAATCTCTTATTTCATTTGTATATTCTGTAATTATTCTTTTTCTTAGTTCCTCTCTCCATCTATTTATAACAGATAATTTAAAAGAATTTATAATTTTTTCATTAAATACATTATTAACTTTTAAAACTTTTAATTTTTCAGTTTGTTTATCCAAATTTTCTATGTTTTCAAATACACTCTTGGGTGCTTTTCCAAATAAACTATTTCTTTGTTCTTCTGTATAATGTTCAAACACATCTTCTTCACTTCTATATTCTCTATTTTCTTCTAAATAATCAAATTTTTCTCCTTGTTTTTTAGATAATTCTTTCAATAGTTTTTCTTCTTTTTTATTTATTGAATATTTTATTCCATCTAACATTGCCATATATGATACTGCAGTTGCCAAGTATATATTTGTTTTTGGATTTGGAGATCTTAATTCAAATCTTGTTGACATTTTATTATTAATATCTTTTATTAAAGAAATTAATACTGTTCTATTTCTAGAAGGAAGTTTAACATCATTTCCTAATGAAGTAACTGTACATACAGGTGCTTCATATCCCGGTTTTAATCTCTTTAATGAATCATATGTTGAAGATATAAATGGATTCATTATTTCGTAATTTTTAAGCAATCCCATTAGTGCTCCATAACCAATATTTCCTAAAAAGTGATTATCACTTCCATTAAATATATTTACTTTTTTTCCATCTTTTAATCTTGCTTTTGCACCTAAATGAATATGCATTCCATTACCTGCAACATCTTCTATAGGTTTAGACATAAATGTTGTTTCCAAACCATGACTTAAAAATGTTTCTTGTATTAAGTTTTTTATAAACATTTGATTGTCAGAAGTTTGCATAGGCATAGAGAATCTCCAGTCTACTTCTAGTTGTTCCATTACATGATTATATCTACCATTTGAGTCTAATTTTGCTTTAATTCCTCCAACTTCTTTATGTCCCATTTCTGGCTCTAACTCATATTTTTCCATTAGTATTAATGTTTCTTCCAAGGCACTTCTTACAGGTCCATTTATTTTCGTCCAGTATTGTTCTTGCAGGCATTCTGATGCAGTTAATGCTTCTATTTCTGCTTTATCGTTTGGAGTCTTTACCCAAAATTCTAATTCTGCTGCTGTATCTAATTCTATTTGTTTAACATCTTCTGCATTAAATTCTGTTATATTATTAGCATTCTCTTGTATTAGTTTTAAAACCTCTTCCTTAAAAGTATTTTCAGCATTTTTTAAAATACTTCTAGAATCTACCGCTTCTCCTGCATGATAAAGAAATGCTGGTATTATCATTGTTCCTACTGGTTTGTTAGTTTCTTCATCAATTAAATAATTATTATAATCTATAAACCAATCGCAATCTTTATCTACTACCATATCAATTTTAGCATCATTTAATGTAGCAATTCCTGGCAAAGCAACAGATGATCCATCTGTTTGAACTGCTATTCCATTTAAAAACTCATCTATGTTTTTTAAAAAAATACTTGTTGGAATTTTCTCCTCAGTTCCATTTCCATATAAATCAATTCCCATTAATGATACAAACTTTATTTCTGGAAAATCAGATAATATTTTTCTTAAATCTTTTTCATTATGTTTTTCTGTTTTTATTTTATATATCATTTTTTGTGTCATAGTATTCCTCCTTTTATTTAATAAAAAAGAGCACTATAAAAGCACTCTTTATTTTACATATCGTCTTCTTCGTCATGATGGCAAGATGAACAATCATGTCCACAGTTTTCATCATCACAGTCACATCCATCTCCCCAATCTAATTCTATTATATTATTACACTCTGGACATTCTAACTCATCTTTTAATTCTTCAGACTCAACTACAAATTCATTATTACAGTATGGACAAGTAATTGAAAAATCACATTCTTCATCTACAAACAATTCTTTTTCCATTGTTTTTATTTTATTTTCTAAATCTTCTATTTTTTCTTGCATAATTGCTTGTGTTCCTGCTATAGTTTCCATTCTAGTAGCAGCCATTTCTTCTATTCTGTTCATTTCTTCAAAAAACAAATTATATAAATTAAAAATTTGTGTTTTTACATACTCTAAATCTTCTTTATTTTTAATGTTTGCTTCTAAGTCTTCTAAAATTTGTTTAAATTTAACGTTTAAATTAGACATTGTTAATTAAATCCTTCCATTTTAAATTCTTTCCATATATTCGCCAGTTCTTGTATCTATTCTAATTACATCTCCTGTATTTACAAACAAAGGAACATTTATTGAGTGACCTGTTTCTAACTGAGCTGGTTTTGTTTGTCCTGCTCCTGCTGTATTTCCAGCAAATCCTGGTTCTGTATATGTAATTTCTAATTCTACAAATATAGGTGGTTCTACAGCAAATACACTTCCTTTAAAAGATAGAATTTTAACTGTCATATTTTCTTTTAAGTATTTTAATGTATCTCCTAAATCACTTTCATTTAATGGAATTTGATCATATGTTTCATTATCCATAAAATAATATAGTTCTCCATCATTATATAAATATTGCATTTCTTTTTTCTCTATTTCTGCACCTTGCAATTTTTCTGATGGATTAAATGTTTTTTCTAAAACAGATCCATTTATTACATTTTTTAATTTTGTTCTGACAAATGCTGCACCCTTTCCTGGTTTTACGTGTTGAAATTCTACAACTTTATATACTGAACCTTCTAATTCAAATGTTGTTCCATTTCTTACATCTCCTGCCATATATACTTCTGCCATAAACTATTACCCCTTTTCTTTTTTTATATTTCAATCTTTTATATTTTAATATATTTTATGGAAAAAATCAAGTATTTATACTTAATAAGCGTCATTTTACATAATTATTTTCTTTATTTTCTATTTTCTTACTATTTTTTCTATTTTTAAAAAACTTCTTTATTTTATAGAAAAAAATACCTATGCTTGTTGCAAGTGTAATACCTATTGCTGCAACTATTTGAATAACATATGTCATTGCAGATGGGTCTAAATATCCATAGCTTTCTTTAATTAATATTATAATTGTACATATAAAAAAATATATTATTTTTAAAATTTTTTTGCTCATCTTTTTTCTCATTCCTTTTACTTGTTTTTATTCTCTTTTAAATATTTTTCATAACCCTTTAATGCTTCTATTATTTTTTCATTGTCTTCTTCATCTTTTACCGAAATTCTTATGTAATTTTTGTCTTGAAACCCTTCCTTATTCTTAAGGTCTTTTATAAAAATATTGTGTTTGTCTAATAAATACTCTGTAACTTGTTTAGAAGTAGAATTTAATAGTTTACACATAAAATAATTTGCTTGAGATTTATAAACATTTAAGAAAGTAATTTTTTTCAATTCTTCATACATTTTTGTTCTTTGGTTTATTATGTATTCACATGCTTCTTCATATTCTTTTTGATATAAATGAATAATTTGTAAAAAATATTCAGCATATGAATTTATGTTCCAAACTCCCAAATTATTTTTAATAGTTTCTACTATTTGAGTATTTCCACTTGCTAATATTCCTATTCTTATTCCTGGTACTCCGTATGACTTACTTATACTTTTTATTACTATTAAGTTTTTATATTCATCTAAAATTGCATTATCTATTAAAGTATATTTTTTATCTTTATCTGCAAAATCTATAAAACTTTCATCTATTATTATTCTAACA
>JAZSCD010000109.1:0-2748 GCA_045602745.1 Clostridia bacterium
GATCCACCATATAAAACAAATTATGCAATAAATGCAATAGAACAAATTTTAGAATATAATTTACTAGAAGAAGATGGAATTATAATAGTAGAAACAGATGATAAAAATAAAATAGATGAGATAAAGAAAAATAACAATATAGAAGTTTATGATACAAGAAAATATGGAACAGTAGTTATCATATTCATTCGAAAGGGGTAAAATCATGGAAATTTTTACATTATTAGAAACATTAGAGGATATTATGGAAAGAAGTAAAAGCGTACCATTTACAGAAAAAGGAATAGTAGACAAGGAAGAAATTTTAGAAATAATAAAAGAAATAAGATTAAAACTTCCAGATGAGTTAAAACAAGCTAAATGGGTAAAAGAGGAAAGAGGAAGAATTTTAGACGAAGCTCAAAGAGAAGCAGATGGTATTGTTAAAGAAGCAGAGAATAGAATAATTGCAATGATAGATGAACACGAAATTACAAGAAAAGCATATGAACAAAAAGCTGAAATAATAGAAACTGCAAATGAAATGTCTAGAGAAATATCAAAAGGGACAAAAGATTATGCAGATAGCATACTTGCAAACTTAGAATCAGCAATAAATAATGTTTCAGTAACATTAAATGAAGCAATTAGAACTATAGAACACAACAGAAAAGAACTTAAATAGAGTAATTAGGAAGTCAGAAATTTTAATGGAAGTCAGAAATATTAAATTTATATTGATTTCCTTATATTTCTGGCTTTTATTGTCTTATAAGAAATAGATAAAAAAAAAAGGTGGGGGTCGATGCCCACATCGACCCCCAAACCATAAATAAAAAATAGACGGCACGGGTCGATGTGGGCGCCAACCCCTACAATCATAAAAACAAATTTGATAACAAAAATTAATTCATAAATTATTGTTTTAATAAGATAAGGAGAAACCAATGCCAAGAGGAAGAAGAAGTAAAAAGAAAAATAGAAGTATATTAGATATGCAAGTTGTAACATTAATAATTGCAAGTATTTTGTTAGGCGTTTTGATATATACAAAGGCAGGTTATATAGGAGAAAATCTAAGTCCAGTTTTAGGTGGAATAATGGGATGGATAAAGTATATAATACCAGTAGGAACATTTGCTGTTGCAATATTTTTAGCATGTGATGAAGAAAAAGAAAATTTTGTAAAAAAAATTATGCAATATGCAGTTCTTTTATTATGCATCACAACAGTTATGACAGTTATTCAAATAGCACAAGGAAAATTAAGTTTGGATAATGGATTTGAAGAAACAGTTGTAGAAGCATATAACAAAGGTACTAAGAATCATGGAGGAGGAGCTGTTGGAGCAATTTGTGCAAGTGCATTAATTGGTTTAATCCGGAAAAGCAGGAACAGTTATTTTAGCAATAGGAATAGCTATAATTGATTCAATATTTTTATTTGGTATAAAACCAGCAGAATTATTAAAAGAATATATAGAAAATAAAAATGCAAGAAAGCAAGAAATAAGAGAACAAAAAATAAAACAAAGAAATTTAAAAATAGAGGATTCAGTATCTCCATATGTTAAAGAAGAAAAACCTAAAAAACTAAAAATTAAAGAAGATAATAAAGAAAATAATATAATTACAGAAGATCAAATAAATATTAAAATAGCAAATAATGAACCACACGAAGGATTATTTAAAAAAGAAGAGGAAGTTAAAGAAGATAAATCTAAAGAAGTTCTTACTTTAGAACATACATTAACAGTAGAAGATGAACATTATGAATTTCCTTCAATAGAATTTTTAAATGAAGGTAAAATGGCTACAAAGCTAGGAAAAAAAGCAGTGACAGATACTGCAAATAAACTTCAAAAAACATTATATAGTTTTGGTGTGTCTGCAAAAGTTGAAAATGTATCTGTTGGACCAACTATTACAAGATACGAATTAAAACCAGCAGAAGGTGTAAGAGTAAGTAAAATTGCAAACTTGGCAGATGATATAGCACTAAGTTTAGCTGCAGAAACAATAAGAATAGAAGCACCAATACCAGGAAAACAAGCAGTTGGAATAGAAATACCAAATAAAGAAAAAGAAGTAGTAGCACTAAGAGATATAATAGATAATCCAGCATTTACAAAAGCAAAATCAAAATTATCATTTGCACTTGGTAAAGATGCTGCAGGAGAAGCTATTGTTACAGACATAGCAAAAATGCCACACGTTTTAATTGCAGGAAGTACAGGATCTCGGAAAGAGTGTTTGTATAAATACATTAATTACAAGTATAATATACAAAGCAAAACCAAGTGAAGTGAAGCTTGTAATGGTTGATCCAAAAGTAGTAGAACTTTCGGTATATAATGGAATACCACATTTATTAATACCAGTTGTAACAGATCCTAAAAAAGCAGCAGGAGCACTTGCATGGGCTGTTCAAGAAATGGTAAACAGATATAATTTATTTGCAGAAAAAAATGTAAGAGATATAGCAGGGTATAATGAAGCATTAGAAAAAGAAGGTTCAGAAGGAAAATTACCTCAAATAGTAATAATAATAGATGAGCTTGCAGACTTAATGATGGTTGCAAAAAATGATGTTGAAGATGCAATATGTAGATTAGCACAAATGGCAAGAGCTGCTGGTATGCATTTAGTAATTGCAACACAAAGACCATCTGTAGATGTAATTACAGGTATAATAAAAGCAAATATAGCAAGCAGAATATCTTTTGCAGTAACATCACAAGTTGATTCAAGAACAATACTTGATTCAGC
>JAZSCD010000110.1:0-8218 GCA_045602745.1 Clostridia bacterium
GTAAAATTAAAATATATAAAATAATATTAATTTGTTTAATAATTGCAACAATAGTAGTAGGAACATTAGTTGCAATAAAATACTATAATTTATATAAAAATGAGACAGAGGCAAAACAAGTTATAGCAAATATAAACAAAGAATTAAAAAATAGTGATGAACCTATTAAAGAAATAAATCAGCAAATACAAGGTCATAAAGTAGTTGGAATTATAAAAATTCCTAAAATAGAATTAGAGTATCCAATATTAGAAACTACAACTAAAGAAACTTTAAATTTATCAATTACAAAATTTTGGGGGAACCAAATTAACGAAATTGGAAATGTAAGTTTAGCAGGTCATAATAATTTAAATGGCACAATGTTTGGCAAAATAAAAAAATTAGAAGTAGGAGATATTATAGAATTAACAGATATACAAAATGTTACATTAAAATATAAAGTGTTTAAAATTTATGTAATAGATCCAAATGATATATCTTGTATATTACCAGAACAAGAAGGTACAAGAGAAGTAACATTAATTACATGTACAAATGGTAACAAAAATAGACTTATAGTTAAAGCTAGAGAAGAAAACATATAAAATGGGAGGTAAATATGAAAGGAAAATTAAGTACGAAAACAATAATAATAGCTATTGTAACAATAGTACTTTTAGCAGTAGCAACAACTGGTACAGTTTTATTCTTAAAAGATTCTGGTGAAGCTGAAGCTATGGAAGAGAATGTATTACCTGTTGCAGGAAATGATAATGAAGTAGGAACAAGCACAGAACAAACAGTAGAAAATGAAGGTGCAAGTTCAGAAACTTCTACAGAAGTAGAACAAACAGAAAATGAAAGTGGAGAAGTAACAGCTACAACTCCATCACAAACAACAGGAGTTCTTACAGAAGAACCAGAAGCAACTACTGTAGAACAAGAAAGAGTAGTATCAGAAAAAACAACATTAGGATGGAATAATCTTTTAGTATCAGCAGAAGAAGCTGATTATGCAGGAATAGAAATTAATTATAATAACTTAAAATATACAGTAGAATATTATTTTGATGGTGAAATAGACGAAAAACTTACAGAAGTAGTTGATAAAAACCAAAAAGGAAAAATAATAGATACATATACAGATAAGAATAAAGATGGTTATAAATTAGATGAAGTTAAGAATTTTCCATTAACAATATCTGAAAATCAAACAAAAAATATAATAAAAATATATTATGTAAAAGATAACTTTGAATACACAGTAAATTACTATAAAGATAGTATAGCAGAAGCAAACTTCATAGAAGATGAAGAAGGAATAGCAGTATTTGGAAGCACAATTACAGCAGATACAAAAATACACATACCAACAGGCTACAAATTTGAAGGTGAAGCACCAAGTATGGTAATAGCTGAGACAGGAAATGTAATAGAAGTTATATATGTAAAAAATAAATATAACTACATAGTAAAACATTATTATCAAGGATTAAATGAAAACGAAATTTTCCAAGACGTTATTAATGCACCGGATGAAACACACGAAGCATATTATGGTGACACTATAACAGAACAAGATATTGCTAAGAAAGAAATAACGGGTTATATTTATAGTACCGCTACAACAAGCGAAAGCGAAGAAGATACAACTCTTCCATTAGTAGTTACAGAAAATGTAGATAAAAATGTAATTAGCGTATACTATATAAGAAATAATTTTGACTATGAAATAAGATACTATCAGGATAGTGAAGACGAGACTAACTATATAACAAGCGAAACAGGTTCAGCTATGTATGGAGTTATAATACCAGTAGATACAACAATACATAGACCAACTGGTTACACATTTGAAGGTGAAGCACCAAGTATGGTAATAGCTACGACTGGAAATGTAATAAAAGTAGTTTATGTAAAAGCTAAATATGAGTATAAAGTTGAATATTACTTTGATGGCAACTTAGATAGCAACTTAACAGAAACAAAATCTGAAAAATATGGAACTAAGATAGAAACTTACTATGACAAAGTAAAAACTGGTTACAAACTAGAAAAGACTGAAAATTTACCTCTTATAATATCTGAAGTAATAACTCAAAATATTATAAAAGTGTACTATTCAAAACCAAATATTACAATAGAAAAGACAGTTGACGCAACAGCTAAAGCAGGCAGTGAATTAAAATACTATATAAAATTAATTAATAGTGGTAAAGTATCTGGAACAATTGATGTAACAGATGAATTACCAGATGAAGTAAAATATGTTTTATCAACAGATAAAGGAAACTACACTGAATCTGAGCACACAGTAGTATGGAGTGATATTACAGTTGATGCAGGTGCATCAAAGATTCTAGAAGTTGTAGTAAAAGTAAATGACAATGAAATAGGAACTACAATCTCAAACACTGCAAAAACTAGTGATAACAAGACATCAACTATTGAGAAGAAAGTTAGTGAGTTAAAGAGCACGGTTAAAGAGTATACAGAAGATGAAGAAATTAAAGATAATGTAAATATTATTCTTGTTATGGATTTATCTTCTAGTATGAATGAAAAAGATGCAATAAATGAAAACAATAGGACTGACACAAGGCTTAATGTGGCTAAAACTGCAGCTCAAGACTTTATAGAAGATTTATATGATAATGAATTAAATGAACATGCAACAGTATCTGTAATAACATTTAATACAAAAAATACAGAATATTGGTGGGGAAGTCCTATTCCATATACTGGGACTAAACAACTAGGTTCAACAGTTACAATAGATAACTACAGTTCTTTGGTAACAGCAATAGGAAACATAGATATTGGGGATGAAACAACAGGCTATGGAACTCATATAGGTGCTGCAATGGATGAAACAAAGAATTTAATAAATACATTAAAAACTTCATATCCAAAAAATAAGAATATTGTAATATTTTTAGGAGATGGAAAACCTACAGAAACCTATAGCAACAATAGTTATGCATATATTACAGGAGTAGCAACTACAATAAAAAATGGAGGAGCAGATATATATTCTATAGGATTTGGTAATGATATAACAGCTGGTTCTACAGCAGAAAAAGTATTAAAGGGAATTTCAACAAGTGGTAATATATTAAAATCTACAGATGCAGCAGGACTTTCAGAAAACTTTAGTAATATTGCTGAACAATTTATAAATAAAGAAGTAACAAGCTCTTCAGGAAAAATGATTCTGACATTAGGTAATACTTTATTACTTGATGATAAAAACACTATTATAGTAGAATACAAGGGTACAAAGTTATTTGAATGTACAAAAACAGAAGAGATGTCAAAATATTTCTTAGAGTACAATTCGGATAATAAAACACTTACTTGGGACATAAATGCATGGAACAACGTAGAAGGTAATATTAAAGTTGTTACAGACGACATTAATATTGTATACTATGTAGAAAAATAGGAGGATAAAGAACAGGTTCGCCTGTTCTTTTCTCTAAATACATATAGGAGGAAATGTCATGCGAAAAGAAAGAGAAAAAAGGAATAGCAAACTAAAAGTATTACTTGTGTTAGCTATAGTATTAGTGATAATTGCAGGTATAATTGTTGGTGCTATCTTTGCAAAGCCATATGTTGAAGATGGGTTCTATGAACTAACGTCTATAGAAAATGCAACAACTATTGAAGGTGAAAAACTAGTTTTTAAAAGTACTATGGAAGATAAAAGAATAGTACAGTATACATTTAATAATAGTGTAGTATGTGATATAAAAATACATGAAGCATTTAATGATGAGACAAAATTTGAACAAGCAAAACAAAGATATGGTGATGAAAGTAAATATAAAATACTATTTACAGATGAAGCAAATCTTAGACTTGAAGTTAGAATGCTAGATTTAGATGTAGACAAAGGACTTACATATGAACAAGTAGCCGAAAAATACTTAGTACAAATAATAGGAGCATATGAGATAATAAAGTAGTAAGTCCTTCGAAGTACATGCCACGAGCTAAAGCTCGGTTAGACTAAAGTACTCTAACCTTGTTGTATGCGGTTATTACAAAAATTAGGAACAAGTCTTTACATACTTGTTCCTAATTTTATAATCTATATAAAAAATCAAATATATAGCTAAACAACCATATTTAATAAGCTTAAAACAAATGCTGCAAGAAGTGATTTACTACAAACTCTAACTGTACTTAAAACCATTTTATTTACTATAACTAAACTATTTTCTTTTTTTATTGCTAGCGCTTTAGTTGTGTTATTTGTATTAACAATTGCTTTCATACAAATCACATCCTTTTTATAGGTGATATATTATATATAAGTGTTAAATATTAGATTTAAAAATAAAGTTAAAAATCACCAAGTTATAATAATATTATAACATAGTCAACATAAAATTGCAAATTTTTGAAAATTTTAGTGTAGATTGGTTGCTGTTCGGGCTAAAATTAAAAAATGTAGAATAAACGTAGGGGCGACTAGTAGTCGTCCGCATCTTACAGAGGACAGCTTAAGGGAATTATTAATAAATAATTTTAAAAAATACTTTTATTTATAGGCCAATGTATGATACAATATCTAAGAATAAAAAGGAGTGTGTTTTTATATGAAAGATATAGCATATAAAAGAATATTACTAAAGCTTAGTGGAGAAGCACTAGCAGGTAGTAAAAAGACAGGAATAGATGGAACAACTGTTGGCAAAATATGTGATAAAATAAAAGAAATAGTAGACATGGGAGTAGAAGTAGCAATTGTAGTTGGAGGAGGAAACTTTTGGAGAGGTAGAGATGGACACGAATTAGAAAGAACAACTTCAGATTATATGGGAATGCTTGCAACAACAATAAATGGTTTAGCTCTTCAAGATGCATTAGAAGCAAGAGGGATATATACAAGAGTTCAAACAGCTATAGAAATGAGAGAAATTGCAGAACCATATATAAAAAGAAAAGCAATAAAACATCTAGAAAGAGGGAGAGTAGTAATATTTGCTTGTGGTACAGGTAATCCATACTTCTCAACAGACACAGGAGCAGCACTTCGTGCAGCAGAAACAGATGCAGAAGTAATATTACTTGCAAAAACTATTGATGGAGTATATTCTGCAGATCCAAAACAAGATATAAATGCAGTAAAATATGATGAAATATCATATTTAGACATATTAAATAAAGACTTAAAAGTAATGGATTCAACAGCTTCATCACTTTGTAGAGATAACAAAATACCACTAGTAGTATTTGGAATAGATGACCCAGAAAATATTGTTAGAATAATCAAAGGCGAAAAAATCGGAACGATTGTTAAATAAACAAATGAAAAGCAGCATCTTGCACCTTTTTGATTTGTTTTGAAAAAACTATGTAGGGGTCGCACTCCTGGGCGACCCGCAAATAAAAATCAAATGCAAATGTTGTAGGGGTCAGGTTCCACCCTGACCCGTAAAAAATAATATTGCGGGCGAGGATGGAACCTCGCCCCTACATAGAAAATTAATTAATGTAAAAAGAAAGAGGTAATAATAATGGATTTTAAACATATTGAAGAAAAAATGAATAAAACAATAAGTGTTTTACAAGAAAATTTTGCAGAAGTAAGAGCAGGCAGAGCAAACCCTGCAATATTAAATAAAATAAGAGTAGATTATTATGGTACACCAACACCAATAAACCAAGTAGCAGGTATTTCTGTACCAGAAGCAAGACTTATAGTAATACAACCATGGGATGCATGTTTATTAAAAGAAATAGAAAAAGAAATATTAAAAGCAGAAATAGGAATAAACCCAAATAATGATGGAAAAGTAATTAGACTAGCATTTCCAGAATTAACAGAAGAAAGAAGAAAAGAATTAGTAAAAGAAATTAAGAAAACAGCAGAAGAATCTAAAGTATCAATTCGTTCTGTAAGAAGAGAGGGAATAGACGAAGCAAAAAAAGCGCAAAAAGATAGTGAAATAACAGAAGACGAATTAAAATCAGCAGAAGACCAAATACAAAAATTAACAGATAATAAAATAGCAGAAATAGATAAAATACTAGCAGAAAAAGAAAAAGAAATATTAAGTGTATAGTTATGATAAGCTTTTTGAAATTTATTTTCAAAAAGCTTTCATTTTTTTTGTATATTATGATAGAATAGTAAAGAAAAAATTAATAAAAAAGGGTGCATAAATATGGAAAATATAGATATGGAAAATTTACCTAAGCATATAGCTATAATAATGGATGGAAATAGAAGATGGGCTAAAGATAGAGGCTTAGAAACAAAAGATGGACACAAAGCAGGAGCTAAAGCTTTAGAAGATATATCAGAGTTTTGTAATAAAATAGGAATAAAATATTTAACAGTATATGCATTTTCTACAGAAAATTGGAAAAGAAGTAAAGAAGAAGTTGGTGCATTAATGGCAATATTAAAAATGCATTTAGATTCTTTCTTTAAAGAAAAAGATAAACAAAATATAAAAATAAAAGTAGCAGGAGATGTAAGTGGATTATCTAAAAGTCTTCAAAAGTCTGTAAATAAAGCAATAGAAGCTACAAAAGACAATACAGGCCTTACATTAAATATAGCATTTAACTACGGAGGAAGACCAGAAATAGTAAGAGCTGTAAAGCAAATTGCAGAAAAGGTAAAAAATAACGAGATAGATATAGAAGATATAAACGAAGATTTAATATCTAACAATTTATATACAGCAGGTCAACCAGACCCAGATTTATTAATAAGAACAAGCAAAGAACTTAGAACAAGCAATTTCTTGCCTTGGCAATTAGTATATACAGAATTTTATTTTCCAGACAAACATTGGCCAGAGTTTGGAGAAGAAGATTTATTAGAAGCAATAAGAGTATACCAAAAAAGAAATAGAAGATTTGGCGGACGCCCATAGAGAGGTTTAGGAGTGGTAATAGAAATGCAAAAATTAGACGAACAAAAAATAATAGATTTATCTGGAGAGTGGACTTCTTCTTTTATTCAAAATAATAAAATATATAATGAAAACGTTGTATTTAAACAAGAGAATAAAAAAATAACAGCAAATATAATCCTTAATTATGATGGAGAAATCTGTAATTATAAATTTGAAGGAATTATAAATAAAAATATTATAAATGGTACATATATTTACACAGAAGATAGTGATATTGAAAGTGGTACAATTAGTTTGAAAATAATAAATAAGGACTTTTTATTTGGAGTAGCTACTTATTTATCAGATGATGTTAATTCAGATGATGTTGTTCAAAGTCCATATGCACTATTTAGAAATACAGAACACAATTTAGGAACTTTTAATCTATGTAGCAATTGTGTGGGTAAAGATTCAACTTGCTGTTGTAATCCAATTGTAGATTCACCTATGCTTTTGCCAAATGAAGCAGAAACGATATCTAAAAAAATGCAAATAGAAAAAGAAGGATTTTGTAAAAGAATCGATTTAGCAAAGATTAATAATGATTATTCTTTAAAAGACTTATATCAAATGAAAAGATTTGAAAATACAAATTCATGTTATTTTTATAGAGATAACAAATGCACAATATATGATATAAGACCAATAGATTGTAGAATATTTCCTTATGATGTAAAACTAGAAAAAGATGGCAACTATTATTTGGTTTATTATAAATCAGACAATTGTCAAATAATGAATGAACAAATGAAAGATATAAAAATGGTTTCATATAATACAAGGCTGTTTTTAAGACTTTTGTTACCATATATGAGAGAATGGTCAGATGAATATTGCTGTACTCATTTAACTAGTCAAAGAGATTATGAAATAATATGTAAAATAGAAGATTTATTTTAATATATAGCTTGAAAGGAGCAGATATGAAATTAAAAAGAATTTTAAGTGGAATAATAGGATTACCAATTGTAGCATTAATTTTAATTTATGGAAATATATATGTAATAGATGTATTATTTTCAATTGTAGCATTAATTGCAATACATGAATATTTTAATAGCTTTAAAGAAAAACACAAACCAGTAAAATGGATAGGATATATGTCATGTATATTAATTGCTATTTTACATATAATTCCTGAAGAGTATTATTTATATACTTTAGCTTTAACAATATGTGTAAGTATTGCAGTGCTATTTATACAAGTAGTTTTTAGTAATATGAAAACTACAGTAGAAGATATAATGATAACATTTTTTGGAATGATTTATGTAGTATTATTTTTATTATTTATTCCATTACTATACGGAATG
>JAZSCD010000111.1:0-10184 GCA_045602745.1 Clostridia bacterium
TAAATATTTAATTTTAAAACAAAAAATAAATCTTGAGCCTGCCTCCGCGGCGAGCGGATTAACTCAAGATTATACATATGGTGAAATATTCGCTAATAAAATAAAATTATTTTTTAGTGAAATTTTCAAAAATCATTGACACTTTTAATGCCAATGGGACGGAGAATTTTGGCAATGGATTGAATATAAAGTTAAAATTTATTAAATTAAGTTAAAAGTACAAACTTGCCTTAATATATCTTACAAAGGCTAGCTTGTACTATTTTTCACTTTTTACTCTTAATTATTCACTCTTGCCGTAAGGCAAGTTTGGAGCGGGTAGCGAGAATCGAACTCGCGCTATCAGGTCGGAAGCATGACATTCTACCACTAAATTATTCCCGCGTTACTTTTATATTTTAACATACTTATAATGTCTTTTTCAAGAGTATTTATTGATTATTAATAAGTTGCAGATAAATTAAAATTTGTTGTTGGCATTTGGAAGTTGGTAGTTGGTTAATAATTGTTTGTAATCTAAATACCAATTACCAAATGCCAAATACAATTTAAAATACCATAATTTATTCTATTATTAAATTAGGAACTTAAACATCTACTTGAACAAACCTCTATATTTATTGTATAATATAAATGGTGATAAAATTGAATTTATATAATGAAACTAAGGATATTTTAAGAAAATATAGTATTTCAGCCAATAAAAAGCTAGGACAAAACTTTTTAATTGATGAAAAAGCAATAGATGGAATAATAGAGGCTGCTAATATAACAAAACAAGATCTAATTATAGAAATAGGTCCAGGGCTTCGGTACTTTAACTAAAAGATTACTTGATAACGCTGGTAAAGTAATTTGTATTGAATTGGATACAAGAATGATTGAAATTTTAAATGACAGGTTTAAGTTTTATAATAATTTTAATCTTATAAATGAAGATGTTTTGAAAGTAGATTTAAAAGGTTTAATAAATAAAGAAAAATGTGGAGATATAGCATGTGTAAAAATTGTTGCAAATTTACCATATTATATAACTACACCAATAATAATGAAACTTTTAGAAGAAAGGTTAGACATAGAAACTATAACGGTTATGGTGCAAAAGGAAGTGGCAGATAGATTGGTAGATGCTCCGGGAGGAAAAAAATCTGGGGCAATAACTTATGCAATTAATTATTATACAAAACCAGAGAAAGTTATAGATGTACCAAATACTTCGTTTATGCCTGCGCCAGAAGTAAATTCTAGTGTTATAAAACTAACTGTACTAGGTGAGCCATCTGTAAAAGTAGAGGATGAAGAACTTTTATTTAAAATTATAAAACTTGCGTTTATGCAAAAAAGAAAAACACTTTTAAATGGACTTAATAATGGAAAATTAGCAAGTAAAGAAGAAATTGAAAAAATGCTTATAGAATTAGAGTTTGATTTAAAAATAAGAGGAGAAAAATTAAGTTTACAAGACTTTGCTAAAATAACTGAATATATTAAAAACAAATAAAAAAGGAGAAATGTTTTTTAGCATTTCTCCTTTTGGGGTTTTAGGTAGGAAATTAAGCCATTATTTGGTCTAATAACTTTTTATAGTTCTGACCAAATATTTCTTCATATGCTTCTGCGCTTTTTTGGGCACGGAAAGCCTTTTCAAGTTGGGGAAGGTGAGTTGAAAGCATAGAATCTTTCAACTTGTTATATGAAGTAGAAGGTACTACATCGACAATTCCCTGAAGAATTTCAATTGTGATTGCTTCTACTACATATTCCATAACAGGTCTTCCCCAACCTGTTTCAAAAATTATTAAAGTATCTAGGGCAACTAGTTCGTGCAACCACTCGTGTACTGTAGTTGCAAGAAGGTCTTCATAATAGGTATTAGGATCAAGGAAGATAAATCCTTCATCCTGAAATCCTCTTATGTCTCCAGAATGTACGGTTATCCATATAATTTCAGGTGTTCGAAATGTGGAATCATCATTCCACCATTTCCGGACTAAGCTTTCGGCTTGTGCTATAACTGAAAGATTATCGCCATTATAAGAAGGGATTACCTGATAAGAAAAATGCCCTGAAGCTCCAGCATCAACATTGCATACGATGCCAGGACTTAAAACATAGCCAGTAAGAGGAGTGGTTTCCACTTCGGAATTGGTTTTTGAAGAACAGGATGCAAAGGTAAAAACCAATGCTAAAGCAAGAAGTAATACTGTGACTTTTTTCATTTTAATTAATACCTCAAATCTTTATAAAATTATTTTTGTAAGAATATTGCATGACCCCAAACATGCAAAAAAAGGTGTGCATATAGATATTATAACATGCTTTACATAAAAAAGCAAAAATAACAATTATTGATAAAATTGACAAAATAGCCATTTTGAGGTACAATTAATAAGGTTATTTAAAAAGAGGAGAGATTAAAAAATATGTCAGATAAAAATAGAAAAATGCTTGAAAATATAGAGTCCAAAACAAAGATATATTTATTTATAATCGCAGTAATATTAATTTTGCTATGTATAAATATACCAACATATATTTTACCAAGTATAATATTATATGCAATAATAATACTTTATACAAATTGGGTATATAAAAAGAGAAAAGGAGAAGTATCTAATTACATAAATGAGCTTACAATTAGTATGGATTCTGCAGCCAAAAATACATTAATAAATTCACCTTTTCCATTAATAATTTTAGAAACAGATGGAAATGTAATTTGGAGAAGTTCTAAATTTAATAAAGAATTTGCAAATGTAGGAATTAATAAATATATAGATGATATTACAAAAGAAATAAAAACAGATATAGATAATAACAATATTCCTACAGTAGATAAAGAAGTTCAAATAGAAGAAAAAACATATCATATTATTGGAGACTATATAAAAATAAAGCAAAAAGATAGAAAAAAAACAAATAAATATATGACAATTTTATATTTTGTAGATATAACAGAGGAAAAATTGTTAGCCCAAAAATATAGTAATTGTAAATCATGCATAGGAATTATTATGATTGATAATTACGAAGAAATTGTTCAAAGAATAGCAACAGAAGAAAAACCACAAGTAATGGCTGTAATTGAAAAGAAACTTTATGATTGGGCAGCTAAAACACAAGGAATAATGATAAAAACAGAAAGAGATACTTTTGTATATGTTTTTGAACAAAAATATTTAGAAGAAATGCAAAATGAAAAATTTAGTATTTTAGATGAAATAAAAGAAATTAAAACTAAAGAAAAAATACAAATAACTTTAAGTATTGCTATTTCGAACCAAGGAGAAACAAATTATGAAAAATACCAAGAAGCACAAGATGCGATGGATATAGCCCTTGGAAGAGGTGGAGATCAGGCGGTAATAAAAACAGAAGGAAAATATAACTTTTTTGGAGGAAGAGCACAAGAACTAGAAAAAAGAACTAAAGTTAAAGCAAGAGTCGTTGCACATGCATTAGAAGAATTAATAAAAGATTCCAAAAATGTTATGATAATGGGACACTTAAATGGAGACATAGATTCTTTAGGTTCTAGTTTAGGATTGTATAGATTTGCAAAAACATTAGGTAAAGATACATATATAGTTAATGGAACAAGGGGATTAGCATTAGATAGTTTTGTAGAAGCTTTAGAAAATCAAGAAGAATACAAAAATATTATTATAGATAAAAGTGAGGCCTTAGCTAAAATAACACCAGATACTTTATTAATAATTACAGATACACACAAAAAAAGTTATGTAGAAGTTCCAGAATTGTTAGAAGAAACAGAAAATATTGTTATAATTGACCATCATAGAAAAAGTACAGATTATATAGAGAATGCTATACTTAGCTTCCACGAAGCATATGCATCTTCTGCATCAGAATTAGTTACAGAAATAATAGAATATGGTACAAATGATATAGAATTAGAACAAATAGAAGCAGAAGGATTATATGCAGGTATAATGATGGATACTAAAAATTTTACCTTTAAAACAGGAGTTAGAACATTTGAGGCTGCAGCATATTTAAGAAAATATGGTATTGATATCATAAGAGTAAAAAAATGGTTCCAAAGTGATTTAGAAAGTTATAATGTAATAGCAGATATAGTAAAAAAAGCAGAAGTTATAAACGAATCTATAGGAATTTCTGAATATGAAGAAAAGGACAAAAATGCTAACTTAATTTGTGCTAAAGCAGCTGACGAATTACTTACAATTAGCAATATAACAGCATCCTTTGTAATAGGAAACTTAGGAGATAAAATTTGTATTAGTGGACGTTCAATAGGAGATATAAATGTTCAAATAATACTTGAAAAACTTCGGAGGCGGAGGACATATTACACTTGCAGGAGCACAATTAGAGGGAATGACTATGGAAGAAGCAAAACATGAGCTTATAATAAGAATAAACGAATATTTTACAGAACAAGCTTAAAAAATACACAAATGTAATTAGAAAAAATAAAATAAAGTAAGCAAAAGAAAAAAATTAAATAAATATATCACAAATTGCAAAAAACTTTTTCTATTTTGACAACTACAAACGACAAAAAAATAAATATATAAATGGTAAAATACGATATATAGGGTTCGCCACGATGTGCAACCTGAAAAATAAAAAAATGTATTGAAAACTATGTAGGGGTCGGGTTCCATCTCGACTCGCAACAAGAAAATAGAAAAAGTTAATTAAGGGTGGTAAGGATGTTTCAAAATATTATAGATGAAGAAATAAAACAAGAAAATGAAAACTTTGATACTGAAAAAAGTAAAAGAGCAATAAATTTAAAAAAACTTTTTTCAGTATCTGACTTTATTTTATATGCTGTATCATTTATGGTTTCAATGGTGGGATTCGGAGAAGAGTTTGCCCCTTTTGGACTTGCCATATTTGCAGCTGTATGTAGTAATAGAATACCAGTAGGAATTGTATATTTGGTAACATGTTTAGGTACATTAATAGGTTTTGGAGTAAACGGATTTTTAAGTTATTTACTTACAACCCTATTATTTATAGTTTTAACACTTATATTTAGACCAAGATTTGAAAGTAAAGATAGAAACGAGAAACAAAAATTAGGTGTATATATTTTAGCTTCCGCTTTTGTTGTACAAGCAGGTAAAATGTTATTTACAATGTTTTTAGTATATGATTTATTAGCAAGTATAATGTTTTCTTTGCTAGTGTACATATTTTATAAAATATTTACAAATTCAATTACAGTAATAAAAGGATATGGAATAAAAAGAGCCTTTACAGTAGAAGAAGTAATAGGTGCAAGTTTGCTTTTAGCTATTGCAGTTTATTCTTTAAATGGACTTAATATATTTGGATTATCAATTAGTAATATTTTAAGTATTATGTTAGTGCTTTTCTTAGGATGGAAGAATGGAATGTTAGTTGGAGCAACAGCAGGTATTACAATTGGAATGGTACTTGGAATAATAGGAAATTCAGAACCTATATTAGTTGCATCATATGCAATATCTCGGAATGATTGCAGGACTTCTAAACAGATTAGGAAAAATAGGTGTAATAGTGGGATTTATCTTAGGAAATGCTTTACTTACATATGTTGCAAATGGAAATATACTTCCAATTATAACTATAAGAGAAATATTAATAGCATCTTTGGGGTTATTGCTTTTACCTAAAAATATAGATATTGATATATCAGACATAGTAGGGAAAACTAAATTATTGCCAACAACAGGAGGAGTGCTAGAGGGAGCTAGAGAAGAAACAGTAAATAGATTGAACAGTGTATCAGAGACAATATGTGAAATAGCTAAGAGCTATAAAGAAGTTGCTGCAACAACAATAGAAACAGACGAAAAATTAAAAGAACATAGCAAAAAAATGTTTAAAGAGGAATTAATAACTAACATAGAGGACTTTACAGATAATTTATTATATGATGATATTTTATATAGTGAAGATGATGTGATAGATGATATATATGAAATATTAGAAGATAAAGAGGAAGTAAGCAAAGAAGAATTAATACAAGTGCTTGAAAATAATAATAATTATATTATAGGCTTAAATGAAGAAGATGAAGCACAGACAGAAATAGAAAATGATATAAATAAAATTGTAAAAGCTATTAATCATACATATAGAATAAATAAATTAAATTTTATATGGAAACAAAGAGAAGCAAGTAATAAAAAAACACTTGCGAACCAATTACGGAGGAGTATCTAAAGTAATATCTTCTATAGCAGAAGATATAGAAGATACTACAAAAAAAGAAGAGGTAAAAAAAGAAGAAATACAATATAAAATACAAATAGCATCTGCTAAAGCTATTAAAAATAAGAGTGAGGTTTCAGGAGATACAAGTATTCAAACAAGTCTTCATGACGGGAAATATATGATGGCAATAAGTGATGGAATGGGATCAGGACCAAAAGCTCAAAAAAGTAGTTCGACTGTTATAAAAATGTTAAAAAGACTACTTACAACAGGCTTTGATAAAGACGTATCAATTGGATTAATAAATTCATCTGTAAATTTAAATTCTACAGATGAAACATATGCGAGTATAGATATATCAGTGTTTGATACAAGTACAGGAAACATAGAATTTATAAAAAATGGAGCTTGTCCAACATTTATAAAGTCTAAAAATAAAGTAGAAGTTATAAAAGCTATTTCACTTCCAGCAGGAATTGTAGAAAATATAGATTTAGTAGTATATGATAAAGACTTAAAAGGCGGAGAAATAATAGTAATGTGTAGTGACGGAATATTAGAGTCTAATCAAGAACTTACAAATAAAGAGATATGGGTAAAAGAATTATTAGAAAATGTAGAAACAGAAGATATTCAAAAAATTGCAAACATATTACTTCAAGAATCAATAGATAATGGATTTGGAATAGCAAAAGACGATATGACGATACTAATTGCAAAGGTAGAAAAAATATAATTTGATAATTAGTATATAATATAAAATTGTACAGTGAATGTAGGGGCGACTAGTAGTCGCCCGTTCTCCAAAGACATACTAAAATTTGTCAAAAAAGTATTTACAAAATTTGAATATGTGGTATAATAAAAATAGAAATAGGAAGCCACAAAAATGTGGTTGCCATCAAATATGGGTTTTAAAAGCACATCTCTGATGACGAGCAGAGATGTGCTTTACTTTATTTGCTAATAATTATAGTTAAAGCTATAATTAAGGCAATAGCAATTATGGCTACTGCAACAAGAGCAGTAAAAAGTAGAATTATTATATGTAAAATAGTTTGTTCAACCATAAGCATCACCTCCTTATCATAAGTATAAAGAGATGGCAAAACTACATTCCTGCATTTTCCTATTTCAAAACCGATTATATAAAAACTGGAAATAAAAGTCAATATGAAATTGACAAAAAAGCAAACAAAATAAAATATGATAAATAATTGACAAAATCATAAAAAAATTATAAAATATTATACAGTTAAAAAGCGTTTGATAAATGGAAATAATTAATAAAATTATTTAGGGACACATTTAGAGCTATATAGTAAACAAAAAAGAAGCGGGAATTAAATTCCAATTAGGGTGGCACCGCGGAGAAAATTAAATTATCTTCGTCCCTGTATACAACAAATGTATACAGGGACGAACTGTTTTATATAATATGAAAATATATTTTCATATTATATAAAACAGTGAATAGTGAAGAATGAATAGTGAATAATACAAAATTTGCTTCACAAATTTTGAAGGGGGAAAAGGATGAACAAATACAGAACACATAATTGTAATGAATTAACATTAAAAAATGTAGGAGAAGAAGTAAAACTTTCTGGTTGGGTACAAACGATTAGAAACTTAGGAGCAATGAAATTTATAGACTTAAGAGATGAAAAAGGAATTACTCAAATTGTTGTATCAGAAGGAATAGATATAAAAGATATTGTTACAGAAACAGTAATTTATGTAGAAGGAAAAGTAATAGAAAGATCAAATAAAAATGCAAAAATTTCAACAGGAGATATAGAAATAGAAGCTAAAAATATTGAAGTTTTAGGAAGTTGTAAAAATGTATTACCATTTGAAATAAATTCAGAAAAAGCAGGAGAAGCAAGAGAAGATTTATGACTAGAATATAGATTTTTAGATTTAAGAAATACAAAATTGCATAATACAATTTTACTTCGTTCTGAAATAATGAAAACATTAAGAAGTAAAATGGATGAATTAGGGTTTACAGAAATTCAAACTCCAATACTTGCAAATTCATCACCTGAGGGAGCAAGAGTTTTTCTAGTTCCAAGTAGACTACACCCAGGAGAATTTTATGCACTTCCACAAGCTCCACAACAATTTAAACAATTATTAATGGTAAGTGGATTTAATAAATATTATCAAATAGCACCATGCTTTAGAGATGAAGATCCAAGAGCAGATAGAGCTCCAGGTGAGTTTTATCAATTAGACTTTGAAATGAGTTTTGCAACTCAAGAAGATGTTTTAAAAGTGTTAGAACAAGTATTTATAGAAGTATTTACAAAACATACAAATTGGAAAGTAGATTCAGCTCCATTTATAAGAATTCCATATTTGGAAGCAATGGAAAAATATGGTTCAGACAAACCAGATTTAAGAAATCCGCTTATAATACAAGATGTAACAGATATATTTGAAGGGTCAGAATTTAAAGCTTTCGAAAATAAAACAATAAAAGCAATTGTAGTTCCAAATGGGGGATGCCAAAGTAGAAAATTCTTTGATGGAATGACAGAATTTGCAGTTCAAGAAGCAGAGTCAAAAGGTTTAGCATGGGTTAAATTTGATGAATCAAATAATCCAGTAGGAGGAATTGCAAAATTTATAGACGAAGATAAAAAAGAAAAATTACAATCAAAATTAAATGTAAATAAAGAGGATAGTATTTTCTTTATTGCAGATGAATTTAAGAAGGCTCAAAAAATAGCTGGAGCTGTAAGATTAGAACTAGGGAATAGATTAGAGTTAATTAAAAAAGGTGAATATAAATTATGCTTTATAGTAGATTTCCCAATGTACGAATTATCAGATGAAGGAAAAATTGATTTTTGCCATAACCCATTTTCTATGCCACAAGGAGAAATGGAAGCTTTAGAAACAATGAATCCTCTAGATATTTTAGCATATCAATATGATGTAGTATGTAATGGATATGAGGTAGCATCAGGAGCAGTAAGAAACCATGATCCAAAAATTATGGTAAAAGCGTTTGAAATAGCAGGATATAAAGAAGATGAAATAAAAAATAGATTTGGAGCATTATATACAGCATTTCAATATGGAGCACCACCACATGCTGGCGCAGCACCAGGACTAGATAGAATGGTAATGTTAGTAGCAGATTCAAGTAATATAAGAGAAGTAATAGCATTTCCAAAAAATAAGAAAGCAAGAGATTTACTTATGAGAGCACCAAGCAAAGTTACAGAAGAGCAATTAAGAGATGTGCATATAAAAATAGATGAAGAAAAAGAATAGTGAGTTTAGAAGCCGAAGAAATATTATAGACATATTTCTTCGGCTTTTAACAAATATTAAATTGACAAAAAATTAATAATGTATAATAATATAAATATATAAGAGGTGAACGCAATGCAAAAGATAAAAAAAATAATAATATTTATAGTATTATTAACTATAATAGCTATACCGAAAACATCAATTGCAGATGTAGGAAGTTTTGAATCTTATGATAGTGGAAGTGATTGGGGTGGAATATGAGTTTAAAAAAGATTTTTAATTTAGTAACAAGTATTTTTTTAATAGCTGGAATGGTTTTGATAGCATTATTAATTACTGCTTTAACTGAAAGTAGAACAGTTTTTATTAGAAATGTAAAAATTATATATGGAGTTATAGTTGGTATTATGATAATATTTTTTATGTATAACATCATAAAAAATAAAAAAGAAAGAGAAAAAGAAGAGGATGAAGAGGAAGAAAGAGAACAAATTAATAACTTATTAAGTAGAGTTCAAATAAAAATGAAAGATGATATAGAAATATATCAAGGAGAGATTGAATTAAAAATTCAAAGTGTAGATAATAATTTTCAAAAAGAGGAATTTAACGAATTTGCAAAGATGATATTTACTAAAGTTCAGCAAGCTTTTAATAAAAGAAATTATAAAGATATTAGATTATTTGAATCAAAAGAATTATTTGAAAACCATAAAACT
>JAZSCD010000112.1:0-12275 GCA_045602745.1 Clostridia bacterium
CATCCAAATGTATTAAAAATGAATGGATATAATCCAGATAAATATACAGGATTTGCGTTTGGAACAGGACTTGATAGACTTGCAATGTTTAAATATGGAATTACAGATATAAGATATTTATATACAAATGATGTAAGATTCCTAAATCAATTCGATAGAAAGGATGTGGACTAATGAAATTAAGTAAGAATTTTGTAAAAGATTATATAGACATAGATGTAGATATTAAAACTTTAGCAGAAGATATGACAAGAGTAGGAAATGAATACGATAGCGCAGAAAAACTAATAAATGCAACAAAATTAATAATAGGTGAAGTTTTAGAATGTGAAGACCATCCAGACTCTGATCATTTACATGTTTGCAAAGTTGATATTGGAACTGAAGTTTTAGATATAGTTTGTGGAGCTCCAAATGTAAGAAAAGGATTAAAAGTAATTCTTGCGCAAGTTGGAGCAGAACTTCCAGGAGATTTTAAAATTAAAAAAGGAAGTATAAGAGGTAAAGAATCAAATGGAATGATTTGTTCTATAGCTGAACTTGGTTTAGAATCAAAGTTTTTAAGCAGTGCAGATAAAGAAGGAATACATGAACTTCCAGCAGATGCTCCAGTGGGTGGAGATCCAATAGCATTTATAGGAATGGATGATGAAATAGCTGATTTTGAACTAACAGCAAACAGAGGAGACTTATTAAGCATTTTAGGTATGGCTTATGAATTAGGTGCAATTTATGACAAACCTGTTAAAGAGATAGATTTAAAACACAATGAAATAGAAGAAGATGTAAATGATAGTTTTAAAGTTGAAGTAGAAACAGAGAATTGTAATCTATTCTTAGCTAAAAAAGCATTAAATGTTACTATAAAAGAAAGTCCAGCATTTATAAAAAATAGACTTATAGCAAGTGGAATAAGACCAATCAATAATGTTGTAGATATTAGTAACTATGTAATGATTGAAGTAGGGCAACCACTTCATTTCTATGATGCAGATAGATTAGGAAATAAAATCTTAGTAAGAATGGCAAAAAATGATGAAAAATTAACAACATTAGATAATATAGAAAGAACTCTTGATGAAGAAGACATAGTTATAACAAATGGAACAGAAGCTATTGGTCTTGCAGGTGTTATGGGGGGACTTTCAACAGAAGTAGAAGAAGATACAAAAAATATCATAATAGAATCTGCTGTATTTGATGGTGTTAAAATAAGATGTACATCTAAAAAAATTGTGAGAAGTGAAGCAAGTAATCGTTTTGAAAAAGGATTAGATCCAAACAGAACATATATGGCAATTGAAAGAGCTTGTGCTTTACTTGAAAAATATGCAGATGCAAAAATTGCAAAAGGAACAGTAGTTTATGATAATGCAGACAAAGAAGAAAAGAAAGTAGATGTAGCTTTTGAAGATATAAATAATCTTTTAGGAATTGTTGTTCCAGATGATGAAACATTAAATGTATTTAGAAAATTAGGATTTGAATATAAAGTAAATGGAAGAACAATTACTGTAACAGTTCCAACTAGAAGAATGGATATATCAATAAAAGAAGATTTGATAGAAGAAGTAGGAAGAATCTACGGAGTTGATAACATAGAAGGGAAACTTCCAGTGCTTTCTACAAGAACAGGTAAATATGACAAAACAACTAGAGAAATAAGAAATAAAATGATAGGACTTGGACTAAATGAAACAATGTCATACATTTTAGTGAATGATAAAGATGCAGATAAATTTACAACTGATAGCTTTGAAACAATAAAATTATTAGACCCACTTACAGAAGAAAGAAACACATTAAGATATAGCATGATTCCATCACTTTTAAAAATATATGAATACAACTTAGACAGAACAAATAGAGATGTATCTATATTTGAAATAGGAAAAGGATTTGGAAAAGTAAAGGATGAGTATATAGAAGAACAAAAACTATGTGCTCTTATGTCTGGTAAGTATTATGAAGGAATAGGAAATACAAAAAATGTAGATTTCTATATGATAAAAGGTGTAGCAGAAGAACTACTAGATTTCTTAGGATATAGCGGAAGATACAGCTTTGTAAATGACAAACA
Organism: Clostridia bacterium; assembly: GCA_045602745.1. Taxonomy (GTDB): domain Bacteria; phylum Bacillota; class Clostridia; order TANB77; family CAG-508; genus CAG-452. The sequence goes on from JAZSCD010000112.1 coordinate 2,081, forward strand.
ACTACCAAAAGAATTCCATCCAGGTCAAACAGCATTAATTTCTGTAAATAATGATGTAGTAGGAATTATAGGAAAACTTCATCCAAATACAGTAAAAGAAGATGTATTTGTAATGGAAATAAATTTAGAAAAATTACTTTCTAAAAAAGTAGGAAAAATGAAATACAAAGAATTTTCAAAATTCCCAAGCATTAAAAAAGACGTTGCATTTATTGTAGACAAAAATCTAGAATCAGCAGTAATAGAAAAACAAATTAAAAAATCAGCAGGAAATCTACTTACAAATATCGAAGTATTTGATGTGTACACAGGAGAACATGTTGAAGCTTCTAAAAAATCAATAGCATATTCATTAACATTTGGTGATAGTAAAAAAACATTAACAGATGAAGAAGTAACAGCAGTATTTAATAAAGTAATAGCAGATGCAGAGAAAACACTAGGCGCAATTATAAGAAAATGATTGTATGGGTCGATGCCCACATCGACCCGCAATCAAGAATTCGCTCGGAGCAAAAAATTGAAAAATCGTTTAAATTAATTGCAAACATTGTAGGGGCAGGTCTTGTGCCTGCCCTAAAATACAAAACAAAATGAAAACCTGTAGGGGCGCACGACTCTGTCCGCCCGAAAATAATAATTTTGCAAACGTTGTAGGGGTCGCACTCCTGGGCGACCCGCTCTCAAGAGAATTTACTTAAAATAATAAAAATAAAATCAAGCTAAAATATTAATTTTTGAAAATGAATGATCATTTGTCAAAAATTAATTATTTTAGCTTTTAATTTTTTAATGAAAATCTTTTGATTTTCATTAAATAGACAAGGTGTTTATAATATTCAAATTTTCTACTCGAAATTCTAATTAAATAAAAAACCGAGATAAAATCTGTTTTTATCTCGGTTAAACAATTGAAGATTTTTAGTCCTCAGTCCATACAACGCAATCTTTGCAAGCAGATTTTCCTCTTGCAAAACAGCGTTTGCAAATATGCATAAAGAAAAATCCAATGTAATCGTCGCCGGAGCTATTTACAATTGTTTTAAGTTTGGGCAAATGAACTTTTGAATATTTGCCTTTAGACTTCTTCTGGGCAATCATTGCCCGTCTGTGTGCATGCTTTACAGGTTTATGGATCTTCATTATAAGAACCCCTTTCAATAAAATTGTATATTAACCTGACCAAAAGTATTATACCACACAGTAACATAAATTGCAAACATTGTAGGGGCAGGTCTTGTGCCTGCCCTAAAAGCACAAAACAAATTGAGCTAAAAATAATTCTCAAATAAATTTAAGCTAAAATATTAATTTTGAAAATGAATTTAATGGGCAGACTAAAGTTGCATGCCCCTACAATCAAAATTAATATTTTAGTTTTTTTATAATAAACTAATTGAAAAACTAATCTTATTGTGGTAGTATATCACCATGGACAAATTAAAAAGGAGTGAAATACAAATGTCAAAAAAGAAAAAAATAGATAAACAAAAATTAGTAACTAGAATAATAGCAGGGGTTTTAGCAGGACTTATGGTGTTTGGTGCAGGAATAACATTGTTATGGCAATTGTTTGTATAATAAATGTGTAGGGGCGGTGTCGGTAAGAAATACCAAATTGCGCCTTAAAATTTAAAGATAGAAAGGTAAACAAATGAAAAACACTTTATTTAACCTTAATTTAAAATATACAGGACAAGATATAATTAACTATTTAAACTTATTAAAAGACAGTCCAATAAGAATAGTTATGCTTATAATTGATATAGCTATAGTATTATTTTTAGCAATTAAATTAATACAAATAATAAAAGAAACTAGGGCATGGCAATTAATAAAAGGTATAGCATTTTTAATAATATTTACATTAATTAGTTCAATATTAGAATTACATATTTTAAATTATATTTTAACTTCATTTATGACATATGGAGTAATATTATTAATTATAATTTTTCAACCAGAACTAAGGCGTGCATTAGAGCAATTACGGTACTAGTAAATTAACAAAGTTTTTTGGAATAGATAAAGATATAAGAACAAAAACTAAGGAAAATATATATAAAGTTGTAATAGCTGCAACAGAGCTTGCAAAAAAGAAAACAGGTGCTTTAATAGTAATAGAAAGAGATATAAAACTACAAGATATAGCAGATACAGGAATAATAATGAACAGCGAAATATCTCCACAATTATTAGTAAATTTATTTAATCCAAAAACACCTCTTCATGATGGTGCAGTTATTATTAGTGAAAACAAAATAAAATCAGCAGCGTGCTTGCTTCCATTATCAAATGATAAAAATATTTCAAAAAGACTTGGAACAAGGCATAGATCAGCTGTTGGAATGTCACAAGAATCAGATGCAATAGTTGTTGTTGTATCAGAGGAAACTGGAAAAATATCTGTTGCAAAAGATGGAACATTAATAATGGATGTAAAAGAAGATGCATTAAGACAGATTTTAATAAAAAATGTAGTAACAAAAAGATTTGGAAATGAAGATTTAAAAAAGAGAAGAGCAAGATTAAAAGAAAAGATTAAACATAGCCAAAAAAATAAAGAAGAAAATATATAAGTAGGGGCGTTGTTGGTAAGGAATACCTATTAAGATTACCAAACTGCGCCCTTATTAAATATAAAAATTGTCAAAAAAGCATTGACTAATATTTCCAATTTTTGTATAATAGCTTATGAAATAGGAAAAAGCAGAAGTGTGGCTTTGTCATCTCTTTATACATAAGATAAGGAGGTGATGCTAATGATAGAACAAACAATGTTACATATAATAATATTACTTTTATCAGGATGGATAATAACAACCATAATAGCATTTGCCTTAATTATAGCTTTGTCTATAGTTATAAGCAAACAATAGCAAAAACACATCTCTGCTAGCCATTGAGATGTGTTTTATATAAACCCTAAGATGGCAACCACTTTTTTGTGGCTTCCTATTTCTAAATTTATTATAACATATTTTTACAAAAAGTAAATAGGAAATATAAAAATTAGGAGAAATAAAATGAGAAATATTAAACTAACAATAGAATATGATGGAAAGAAGTTTAATGGTTGGCAAGAACAACCAGACAAACTAAATATACAAGGTGAAATAGAAAATGCAATAAAAGAAATAACAGGAGAAGAAGTAGATTTAATTGGTTCTGGAAGAACAGATGCAGGAGTGCATGCATTTGGTCAAGTTGCAAATTTTAAAACAAATAGCAATTTACCAATAGAAAAATTTGCAATAGCTATAAATTCTAAGCTTAAAAAAAGTATTGTTATAAAAGAGGCAGAAGAAGTAGATGAAAGATTCCATTCTAGATATAATGCAAAGCAAAAAACATATAGATATGTAATAAATAATTCTAAACAAGGAACTGCAATTTATAGAGATTTAGAGTGTCATATACCTATGGATTTAAACATAGAAGAAATGCAAAAAGCAGCAAAATATTTTGAAGGAGAACACGATTTTAAAGCATTTAAAGCAAGTGGAACAAGTAGTAAAAGTAGCGTAAGAACAATTTATAATGCAGAAGTAATAGAAGATAGAGATAGAATAAAAATAGAATTAACAGGTAATGGATTTTTATACAATATGGTAAGAATAATATCTGGAACATTAGTAGATGTAGGACTTGGAAAAATAAAAGCAGAAGACATACCAAACATTATACAATCACAAGACAGAAGTAAAGCAGGGAAAACACTTCCTGCATATGGGTTGTATTTAGTAGAAGTAAAATATAATTAAAAAATAGACAAAAGGGGACAGACCCCTTTTGTCTATTTTTTAATTTAAATATTTCTCAATTTCATTCCACACATTTTCAGTATAAATTTTCTTTTCAGAAGAGAAAGGAAGGAATGTAATATCTTTTAAAGGATTTAATAAATTTTGTAATTCTTGTACTCTTGCAGCTACTTTAGTAGGTGCTAATTTATCTGCCTTATTTGCAATAATTAAACAAGGATGATTTCCTGCTTTATTTATAATATAGTCATACATTAATTTATCATTTTCTGTTGGGTTATGTCTTATATCAATTAAAAATACAATTAAAGCTATTTCGTTTCTAATTTGTAAGTATTGTTCTATAAAACTTCCAACCTTAACTTGTTCGGCTTTACTCATTTTGCTATAACCATATCCAGGTAAATCTACAAAATAGAAATTATTATCTATATTATAAAAATTAATTTGTCTAGTTTTTCCGAGGTTCACTACTAGTTCTAGCTAAACTTTTTCTATTAATCATAGTATTAATAAAAGAAGATTTACCAACATTAGATTTACCAACTAAAACAATTTCTGGAAGACCTACTTTTGGATATTGCTTAGGACTTACTGCAGATATTTCAAATTTTGGGTTTTTGATAATCATGATAATTTCCTTTCAATGAAACGAATGGGGACAGACCCCTTTCGTTTCATTTTATTAAATTAAATTTATTTATATTAAAAATATAAAAGTGAAACGAAAGGGGTCTGTCCCCATTCGTTTCATTAATTCTTTGGAACAATTTTTTCAATTCCACCCATATATGGTCTTAAGCTTAAAGGAATATTGATACTTCCATCTTCATTATAATTGTTTTCTAAGAATGCTATAAGCATACGAGGGGGTGCAACAACTGTATTATTTAATGTGTGTGCAAAATAATTTCCTTTTTCTCCTTTTACACGAATACCTAAACGTCTACTTTGTGCATCTGTCATATTAGAACAACTACCAACCTCAAAATATTTTTGTTGTCTTGGACTCCAAGCTTCAACATCACAAGATTTTGCTTTTAAATCTGCTAAATCTCCACTGCAACATTCTAAAGTTCTAACTGGAATGTCTAAGCTTCTAAATAATTCTACTGTATATGCCCATAATTTATCATACCATTCATAACTTTCTTCTGGTTCACAAACAACTACCATTTCTTGTTTTTCAAATTGATGTATTCTATAAACACCTCGTTCTTCTATACCATGAGCACCTTTTTCTTTTCTAAAACATGGAGAATATGATGTCATTGTGTATGGAAGTTCAGCTTTAGGCAAGATTTGTCCTTTAAATTTTCCTATCATAGAATGCTCGCTTGTACCAATTAAGTATAAGTCTTCACCTTCAATTTTGTACATTAATGCATCCATTTCTTCAAAACTCATAACACCTGTTACAACATCACTACGAATCATAAAAGGTGGAATACAATAAGTGAATCCTTTATTAATCATAAAATCCCTAGCATAAGATAAAATTGAAGAATGAAGTCTAGCAATATCTCCTGTTAAATAATAGAAACCATTACCAGCTACTCTACGAGCAGAGTCTAAATCAATTCCAGATAAACTTTCCATTATATCTGTGTGGTATGGGATTTCATAATTTGGAACAACTGGTTCTCCATATTTTTGAATTTCAACATTTTCACTATCATCTTTTCCAATAGGAACAGAATCATGAATAATATTTGGAATTCTCATCATTATTTCTTTTATTTTATTACTATATTCTTCAGTTTCTTTTTCTATATTTTCAAGTTTTAAATTAATTTCATTTACTTTAACTTTAATAGATTCGGCATCTTCTTTTTTTCCTTGACGCATAAGATTTCCGATTTCTTTACTTAAAGAATTACGATCCATTCTAAGAGTGTCTCCTTGTAATTGAAACTCTCTATATTTTTTATCTAATTCAATAACTTGATCAACTAATTCTAATTTATGGTCTTGAAATTTTTTCTTAATATTTTCTTTGACTAAATCAGGATTTTCTCTTACAAATTTTATATCTAACATAAAAACCTCCATATAATGTTTTATTAATACAACAAGTTTACTATAAATAAATAGAATTTGCAATATTTTCTAGGGAAAGAATAAAAAACAGTAGACAAAAAACTTTTTTTGTGATAATTTTGTGATGATTTTTAGAATATTAAAAAGAGGATAAGAGATGTTACCATATATTAATATATTAGAAATAAAAATTCCTACATATGGAATGATGGCTTTTGTAGGTATAACAGTAGCAATATGTTTTGGAGTTTTTTATTTTTCAAAAATTCATACTATAAAAAAAGAAGATATTTTTTACGCTTCAATGTATGCAGTAATTGGTGCAGGCATAGGCGCAAAATTATTATATATTTTAACAATTTTGCCAGATATAATTAAAAATTTTGATGTTTTAGATTGGAAAACATTAATACCTAAATTATTACAAGGTGGATTTGTTTTTTATGGTGGATTAATAGGAGGAATTTTAGGAGTATATATATATTCAAAAATATCTAAAAATTCTTTTAAGTCATTAGCTAATATTTTAACATCAGTATTTCCAATATTTCATTCGATTGGAAGAATAGGATGTTTGCTTGCTGGTTGCTGTCATGGAAGAGAATATAATGGATTTGGCAGTATAACTTTTTATAATACAGAACTTGCTCCAATAGGTGTACCATTGTTTCCAATGCAGATAGTAGAAAGTATATGTAATTTAATAATTTTCATAATAATATTACTAACATATAAAAGATTTAAAGGAACGTATAAAACAATTGCATTATATTTAGTTTTGTATAGTGTAGTAAGATTTGTTTTAGAATTTTATAGAGGAGATGTTACAAGAGGAATAATAGTGTTATCAATATCTCAATGGATTAGTATAGCAGTTTTTATAATAGGAATAGTATTATTTATTTATGATAAAAGATTAATAAATATAAATGAGAATAATAATATAAAAAAAGCACAAAATATTAATTAATAAATGAACTTATATGATTGACAAACATATAGATATATTATATAATATATTTCAAATTGAAAAATTGTTATGAAGATGGAAAGTAACTAGAGGTTGTTTTAAGAGAATAACTGTCACCGGCTGAGAGCAGTTTAAATAAACATAGTTTACGCAACGCATTGGAGCAATAAGTATAAAGTGGAAAGTTATAATATAAATAATTTTCAAGTTAGGGTGGTACCGCGGAAAAGTAATTTCGTCCCTGCATTATGCAGTAGGACGTTTTTTTTATTGAATTAAGAAAAAACGTTTTACTCACATATTTAGGAAAGGGGAAATGTTAAATGAGGTTTATAAAAATTAAACCTATTCGGAAATTAACATAGGGAGGATTATAAATGAGGTTTGTAATACAAAGAGTAAATAAAGCAAGTGTGGAAGTTAATAATAAAACTGTAGGAAAAATAAATAAAGGTTTTTTAGTATTAATAGGAATAACTCATAACGATAATATAGAAATAGCGGATAAATTAGTAAAAAAGCTAATAAATTTAAGAGTGTTTGAAGATGAAAATGGAAAAATGAATTTAGCATTAAAAGATGTTAAAGGAGAATTATTATTAATTTCTCAATTTACATTATATGCAGATTGTAAAGATGGAAATAGACCAGCATTTATAGATGCTGCTAAACCAGAATTTGCAAATGAGTTATACGAATACGTAGTAGAACAATGCGAAAAACAAAATGTAAATGTACAAACTGGAATTTTTAAAGCAGATATGAAAGTAAGCCTAGTAAACGATGGACCAGTTACTATAATTTTGGATAGTGACCAATTATTTAAAAGAAAAGGAGATAAAAATGAGTAAATATAAAACACATAGATGTGATGAAATAAGATTAAGTGATGTAGGTAAAAAAGTTGTAATTTCAGGATTTGTTGAAACAATAAGAGATTTAGGAGGACTAGTTTTTCTTGATATAAGAGATATGTATGGTATAACACAAGTTGTTACATCTGGAAAAACAGAAGATGTAGAATTTGCATCGCATATTCCAATTGAATCTACTGTAATGGTTGAGGGAATTGTTAGAAAAAGAGATGAAGAAACATTAAATAAAAAAATTGCAACAGGTGAAGTAGAGATTTTTATAGAAAAAATAGAAATTTTAGGAAAGAGAACAAAAAATCTTCCTTTTGATGTTAATAGTGATAAACATGTTAGAGAAGATTTAAGACTTCAATATAGATTTTTAGATTTAAGAAGAAAAGAAGTAAAAGATAGATTAGTTTTAAGAGCAAAGGTAATTCAACATTTAAGACAAAAAATGATAGAACAAGGATTTTTAGAAGTACAAACTCCAATTTTAACAAGTTCTTCACCAGAAGGAGCAAGGGATTATTTAGTACCAAGTAGAGTTCATCCAGGTAAATTTTATGCACTTCCTCAGGCACCACAACAATTTAAGCAATTATTAATGGTGTCAGGAATAGATAAATATTTTCAAATTGCACCATGTTTTAGAGATGAGGATGCAAGAGCAGATAGATCTCCAGGTGAATTTTATCAATTAGATATGGAAATGTCATTTGCTGAGCAAGAAGATGTATTTGAAGTTATAGAAAAAGTAATACCAGATACATTTGAGAAATTTTCAGATAAAAAAGTAAGTAGTGCTCCATTCGTTAGAATTCCATATAAAGAAGCAATGCTTAAATATGGAACAGATAAACCAGACTTAAGAAACCCACTTGAAATAGTTGATGTTACAGATATATTTAAAAACTTAGATTTAAGAGCATTTAAAGGCGGAATAGTAAGAATAATTGCAGTTCATGATGTAAAAGATGAACCAAGAAGCTTTTTCGAAGGAATGACAGATTATGCAATAAAAGATTTAAAAGCAAAAGGTCTTGCATGGCTTAGAATATTAGAAGATAGAACTTTCCAAGGACCAATAGCTAAATTTATAACAGAAGAAGCAAAAGAAGAAATGTTAAAAAGAACAAACTCAAAAGAGGGTGATGCAATATTCTTTATTGCAGAAAAACCAGGTAGAGTAGAAGAACTTGCAGGAGAAATAAGAAAAGAATTAGGAAAAAGATTAAATTTAATAGATGATAATAAATTTGAGTTTTGTTGGATAGTAGATTTTCCAATGTATGAATTAAAAGATGGTAAAATAGAATTTAGTCATAATCCATTTTCAATGCCACAAGGAGGACTTGAAGATTTAATAAGCAAAAATCCATTGGAAATTTTAGCATATCAATATGATTTAGTATGTAATGGTATAGAATTATCTTCTGGTGCAGTAAGAAATCATAATACAGATATAATGATAAAGGCATTTGAAATAGCAGGATATAGCAAAGAAGATGTAGAGAAAAAGTTTGGTGCATTATTCAATGCATTCCAATATGGAGCTCCACCACATGCTGGGATTGCACCAGGTGTAGATAGAATGATAATGTTACTTGCAGATGTAGAAACAATAAGAGATGTAATAGCATTTCCTATGACAAGCAAAGCAGAAGATTTGTTAATGAAAGCACCTGGAGTAGTTACAAGAGAACAATTAAGAGAATTAAAAATAAAAATAGATATAGAAGAGAAGTAAAATACTTGTATTTTTAATTTGAAAAATATATAATAAACCCATTAATTAAATTATAAAAAAGGAGAGAAAAAATGGCTGTTAGTAAAGAAGAAATATTGCATATTGCAAAACTTGCTGATTTAAAAATTGAAGAAAACGAAATAGATGAATATGCAAAAAATTTAGAAGATATATTAGATTTTATGAAAGTATTAGACAGTGTAAACACAGAAAATGTAGAAGAATCTATAGGAACTCTAAACAATATAAATGTATTTAGAAAAGATGAAGTAAAAGAATTTGAAGATAAAGAAGCATTATTACAAAATGCACCAGAGCAAGAGAACTCGATGTTTAGAATCCCTAAAGTAATTTAAAACGAATTATAAGCTTCGTCTTACGTTGTTAGTCATCGCATAAAAAATCCTCAACGTGCACCAGCACGCCTGCGGTTTTTTAGCTCGACTGCCTAGTAATACTCGCTTCTAATCCGTTTTAGGGAATAATTAATAAAATTGAAAGGAGAATTTTGATGGAACTTTATGAATTAACAGTTCATGAATTATTAGAAAAATTAGACAATAAAGAAATAACATTAGAAGATATAACAAAAAGTTATATAGATAGAATAAATGATAAAGAAAAAGATGTACAAGCATTTGTTACACTAACAGATAAAGAGGCTTTAGAAAAAGTTCAAAATATTAAAGAGAGAAAAACAGGATTTGATGGTATTCCAATAGGAATAAAAGATAATGTATGTACAAAAGGTATTAAAACTAGTTGCGGTTCTAAAATGCTAGAAAATTTTGTTTCACCATATGATGCAACAGTTATT
>JAZSCD010000113.1:0-11503 GCA_045602745.1 Clostridia bacterium
ACCATGACTAACACGTGTCCAAATCATTTCTTTTTTAGGAACTAAACCGATATTGTATAGGAATTGAACCCAGAATCTAGCATATAGTAAGTGTCTTGCTGTATGTTCCATTCCTCCATTGTACCAGTCAACTTTATCCCAATATTTCATAGCTTCCATAGAAGCAAATTCTTTATCATTGTGTGGGTCCATAAATCTTAGGAAATACCAGCTAGAACCAGCCCAGTTAGGCATTGTATCTGTTTCTCTTTTAGCTGCTCCACCACAATGTGGACAAGTTGTATTTACCCAATCTGTGATGTTTGCAAGAGGACTTTCACCATCTTCTGTTGGTTCATATTCTGCAACATCTGGAAGAAGTAATGGTAAATCTTCTTCTTTTAAAGGTTGCCATCCACATTTTTCACAATATACCATTGGAATTGGTTCTCCCCAGAATCTTTGACGTGAAAATACCCAGTCTCTCATTTTGTAATTATTAACTTTTCTCGCAATTCCTTCTTTTACTAATTTATCAGTAATTGCAATCTTTGCTTCTTCAACTGTAAGACCTGTAAATTCTTCAGAGTTAATTAATTTACATCCTTTACCTAAATAATCTTGTTTTTCAAATGCACAAGTATCAGTTTCTCTTCCATCAATTACTTGAATCATTTCTAACTTGTGTTCTATAGCATATTCAAAATCTCTTTGGTCGTGGCTTGGAACTGCCATAACAGCACCTGTTCCATAATCTCCTAAAACGAAATCTCCTAAAAATACAGGAACTTCTTTTCCATTAACAGGATTTATAGCTTTAATCCCTTTAACTAAACAACCAGTTTTTCCTTTGTTTAGCTCTGTTCTATCCATACTTGATTTTTTAGCTGTTTCAGCAATGTATGCATTTACTTCATCTTTATTTTCAACTCTTGGCATTAATTCTTTTATTAATTTTCCATCAGGTGCAATAACAAAGAATGTAATTCCATAAATTGTTTCAATACAAGTTGTAAATATAGAGAACTTTCCTCCACCAACTATATCAACATCTAATTCAACACCAGTAGATTTACCAATCCAGTTAATTTGGCCAAGTTTTACTCTATCTGCAAAATTTGTATCATCAAGGCCTTTTAATAAATCTTCTGAATAATCGCTCATTCTAAGCATCCATTGAGATTTTTCTTTTTGAACAACAGTGTCGTTGCATCTTTCACAAACTCCACCAGCTGCATCTTCATTAGATAAAACTGATTTACAAGTTGGGCACCAGTTAACAGGAACTGTATCTTTATATGCCATTCCATGTTTATAGAATTGTAAGAATTGCCATTGTGTCCATTTATAGTAATCTGGATCTGTTGTAGAAAATTCTCTAGACCAATCAAAAGAAAATCCTAAATCTTTCATTTGTCCTTTAAAGTTTCTAATACTTTCTTGTACAGCAGCTTTTGGATGAATATGATTTTTTATTGCATATTGTTCAGCAGGAGCACCAAAAGCATCCCATCCCATTGGATATAGAATATTATATCCTTGCATTCTTTTCATTCTAGCAAGCGCATCCTGTGCAGTGTAACTTCTTACATGTCCAACATGTAGACCAGCTGCTGAAGGGTAAGGGAACTCAACTAATATATAGTAAGGTTCTTTTTTACCTCCAGTTTCACATTTAAAAGTTTGTTTTTCATCCCAATAATTTTGCCATTTTTTTTCAATTTCTTTGTGATTATAATCCATTAAAAATCTCTCCTATCTGTTCAAATTGTTTATTCCGTAAATAATATTGAACAAATTATATAACAAAAACCAAAATAAATAAAGTAAAAACTGTTAATTTATATAAATATTTGGTATAATTAATATGATATTTAGCAGAAAAATAGAATTTATAAAAAATGTAGGGGCAGGGCTTGCTCTGCCCAGAAGAAATTTCTTAAATAAAACAAAAACAAAAGGTGAACCTAAATGGAACAAAAATATATATTAGAAAATTCTAAATCATTTGAACCAGAACACATCTTTGAATGCGGACAATGCTTTAGATGGAACAAAGAAAATGATGGAAGTTATACAGGTGTATTTAGTCAAAACGTAATAAATGTGAAAAAGGAAGATTCGAAAATTATATTTACTGGTATATGTAATGGAGATATAAAACAAGAATGCATAAACTATTTTGATTTAAACACAGATTATGAAACTATAAAAACAAAACTATCATCAATAGATAACTATTTAGAAACTAGTATTAAGCACGGACAAGGTATAAGAATTTTAAATCAAGATTTATGGGAAACATTAATTTCCTTTATAATATCAGCAAATAACAATATTCCTAGAATAAAAGGTATAATAGAAAGATTATCTAAAAATTATGGAAATAAAATAATTTGGAAGCATAAAGAATATTATACTTTTCCAACACCAGAGCAACTTGCAAAAGCAAGTGTGCGAGACTTAAGAAATTTAGGGTTAGGATTTAGAGATGTAAGAGTATACGAAACTACTAAAATAATAAATGAGAATAAAAATAAATTAGAAGAATTACAAAACGAAAAAAATGTAGATAAATTAAGAGAAGAATTATTAAAATTTCCTGGTGTAGGACCAAAGGTAGCAGATTGTATAATGTTATTTTCTGTACTTAAAAAATTAGAAGTATTTCCTATAGATGTATGGGTAAGAAGAGTAATAAATGAACTTTATATAAAAAAAGAGGATGAAACAAAAGTAAATAAAAAAGAAATAGAAAAATTAGCTAAAGAAAAATATGGTGATTTAGCAGGAATTGCACAGCAATATTTATTTTATTGGAGAAGAGGAGCGTAAATAATATAATGGGCATACGATTAGTTTATGGTAGAGCAGGAACTGGGAAGTCAGAGTTTTGCTTAAATGAGATTAAACAAAAATTGGTAAATAATCTAGCACAAAAAATATATGTAATAGTGCCAGAGCAGTTTTCGTATGCAACAGAAAAAAGATTACTAGAAACGCTGCAAAAAGATGCTGTTATAAATGCAGAAGTACTTAGTTTTAAAAGATTAGCACATAGGGTAAGTAAGGAAATAGGTGGAAGCAAACAAATAAATCTTTCAAAAACAGGAAAAACTATGCTAATTAAGCATATTGCAAACAAAAATAAATCAGATTTAAATTTTTTAGGAAAAACAAATGAGATAGATTTAATAATAAGAACAATAACAGAACTAAAAAAGCATGATATAGAGCCAGAAAAACTTAGTGAGCAACTAGAAAATATAGACAATAAATATTTAAAATTAAAAATAGAAGATATTAACAAAATATATTCATTATATGAAAATACAATAAAAGATAATTACATAGATGAAGATGATGTTCTTACAATTTTATCAAAACAAATAAACAGAAGTAAAATTTTTGATAATACTTTGATATATATAGATGAATTTTCTGGATTTACTAAGCAAGAATATATAATAATACAAGAAATATTAAAAAAAGCAAAACAAGTAACTGTAACAATATGTACAAATAGTTTAGAAGAATCAAAAAATCCAGAAAGTGATATATTTTATTCTAACAAGCAAGTTGTAAAAAAAATAATAGACTATGCAAAAGAAATAAATGCGAATATAGAAAAAGGAATATATTTAGATACTCCATATAGATTTAAAAATACGGAGCTAGAACATTTAGAACAAAATATATATGCTTCTAAATGCAATATATATAATAAAAGTGTAGAATATATAGATTTAAGTATTTGTTATAATCCTTATACAGAAATAGAAAATGTCGCACAAATAATTACAAAATTAGTAAGAGAAAAAGATATAAGATTTAAAGATATATCAATAATTACAAAAAATGTAGAAGACTATACTGGAGCTATTTTAGCAGTATTTCCAAAATATAATATTCCTGTATTTATAGATAAAAAAAAAGCATTAAGTGATAATATTTTAGTAAAATATATACTTTCAGTATTTGATATATATGCAAAAAATTGGTCATCAGATGAAGTGTGGACCTATATAAAAACAGGATTTGTAGATATAGAGAAAAAAGATATATATACATTAGAAAACTATTGTAAAAAATGGGGAATAAGAGGAAGTATTTGGTATAAACAAAATTGGAATTATGATTCTTTAAATACAGATGTAGAAAGTTTAAATAATTTAAGAAAAACAATTGTAAATCCATTAATTAAGTTTAAAGAGCAGCTAAAAAATAATAAAACTGCAGAAGAAATAACAAAAGGATTATATAATTTTTTAGAAGAAAATAGAATTCGAGAAAAACTAGAAGAAAAACTAAAAAAATTAAATTCAAAAGAAGAAATAGAATATGCAAATCAATATGTATCTAGTTGGAACATATTGATGGAAATTTTAGATGAAATAACTTTAATATTTGCAAGTCAAAAAATTACATTTGAAGAATACAGAGAAATATTAAAATCTGGATTAGAAATAAGCTCATTTGGTGAAATACCTCAAGTAATAGACCAAGTAACAATTGGAGATATAGAAAGGTCAAGAAGCCATAAAATAGATACACTTTTTATACTAGGATTAAATGATGGAGTATATCCAAGCATAAATAGTGGAGAAGGATTTTTAAATGATAAAGATAGAGACATTTTAAAAGAAAAAGGGCTAGAAATTGCAAAAGGAACAATAGAAAACTTATACGAAGAACAGTTTAATATTTATAAAGCATTTACTACCGCAGAAAATAACTTGTATTTATCATATGTTTCTTCAGATAAAGAAGGAAAAGCAAAAAGACCATCTACATTGATTTCTAAGCTTAAAAAAATGTTTCCAAATTTAGAGGAAAAAAGTGATATATTAGAAAAAGAAACTAATATATCTACCCCTAAAGCAACATTTAAAGAATTACTTTCAAATATGAGTAAATTAACACAAGGTGAAGAAGTAGATTATATTTGGGCAGATGTATATAATTGGTATATAGATAATGAAGAGTGGAAACAAAAATTGTTAAAAGCAATAAAAGGATTTGAAGACAAAAACAATCCAGAAAAAATATCAGAAAAAAATATAAAAAGATTATATGGGGATAGTTTAAAAACAAGTGTATCAAGATTAGAACAATATAGAAGATGTCCATTTTCGTTTCATTTAAAATATGGATTAAAACTTAAAGAAAAAGAAGAACTAAAAATAAAACCAATAGACACAGGAACTTTTATGCACGATATAATAGATACATTTTTTGAAAGTGTAACTAATGTAAAAGAAACAACAGAAGCAGAAATAGAAAAAATAGTAGAAGATATAATAAATCAAAAATTGAATTTAAGTAAAAACTATATATTTACAAGTAATGCAAAATTTATAGTTTTAACCAACAGACTAAAAAAAGTAATTATACAATCAATAAAATATATAGTTTTTCAAATACAAAATAGCGATTTTGATATAATGGGTACAGAAATAGAGTTTAAAAGAAAAATAGATAATGTAGAAATTGTTGGTAAAATTGATAGATTAGACGTTGCAGAAAGTGAAAATGCTAAATATATAAGAATAATAGATTATAAATCATCAGAAAAAAATATAGATTTAAATGAGCTGATATCAGGAACTCAGATACAATTAATAACATATTTAGATAGTGTTGTATCAGAAAAAGAAAACAAATTACCAGCAGGAATGCTATATTTTAAAATGATAGACCCTATAATAAAATCAGACAAAAATAAAACAGAAGAGCAAATAAAAGAAGAACTAAAAAAGAAATTCAAAATGAATGGAATGGTTTTAGCAGATATTAATATAATCAAAAAAATGGACAAAACATTAGAAAAAGGAGCATCTAATTCAGTACCAGTATATCTAGATAAAGATGGAAACATTAGTGATTCTAGGTCAAATGTAATTTCAAAAGAAGCATTTACTGCTATGCAAAAAACAGCCGAAAAAATAATAAAACAAATTGCAAAAGAAATTTTAAGTGGAAATATAGATATAAAACCTATATATAACAAAAAAACAAAAACAGATGCATGTAAATACTGTGAATATAAAACAATTTGTAGATTCAATCCAAAACAAAACAGCTATGCATTTATAGAAAACAAAACAAAAGAAGAAATTTTAGGATTAATTAATGAAGAGAATTAGGAATACTGACATCACCAGATGCCAGGTAGGGACATAGCTCTCAAACAGAGAGAATCTTCGTAAGCTAAGCTTTGTCCCTATACCTTAGAAAAGGAGAAATTTTATGGGAATGGTAGGTTTTTATGCAGGTTCATTTGATCCATTTACAAATGGACATTTAGCAATAGCAAAAAAAGCAGCAAAATGCTTTGACAAAGTAGTAATTGGAATAGGATATAATGCGGATAAACAAGAAAGAATTGATAAAAATGAAATGAAATCAGCAATAGAAAAAGCAATAGCAGAAGAAAATTTAAATAATGTAGAAGTAGTACTATATACAGGATTAACAGTAGACAAAGCAAAAGAATGTAATACAGATATATTAATTAGAGGATTAAGAAATGGTACAGATTACGAATACGAAGAAAATATATCAGAAGTAAACGAAAAAATAGCTGGGATGGATACATGCTATTTTAGAGCAGGAACTTTAGGGTATTTATCTTCTAGTATAGTAATGGAATTGTTTAATAATAATAAGCCAATTGATGAATTTGTACCAAAAGCAGTTGCGGAATTGTTGTATTCAATTAAATAAAATCCTGTTTTTAATCTAGCGACTTATTTGAATTTTCAAAATTCTTTTTAGCAAAATATTATTTTTTGAAATTAAAGGCCTCCAAGCTCACGGGTATTCCCCTGCCTCAAAGGGCTGTCGGCTCATTAATTTCAAAAAACAATGATTTTGCTTTAACGGTTTAATGAAAATTTAAAAATTTTCATTAAATCGATGAAGGAAGTTTAATAATCCAATTGTATTCCGAAATTCAAAAATTATTATAATTAAAAAATCTGAATTGACGAATGCGAGCGGAGTGTTTGCAAAAAATTCTTAAAGGAAATCAATTGAGGAAGCGGGAACCGAGAGGCTCGATTGATTTACTTTTAGAATTTATAAAACACGCAGACGAAGCCGAGGAAATCGAAGATTTTTAATTATAATAATTAGTATTATTAGCTTTAATAGAATTAATAATATCAATTTAAAGGAAGGTAAAAATGATAATAGGAATAACAGGGAATTCAGGAACCGGAAAAACATCAATATGCAAAGCTTTAGAAGAAAATAAAATCAACGAAATAACTCCATTTGTAATAGATGCAGATAAAATTGTAAAAAAAATGTCTGCAAGTGGAGAAGAATATTACAATCAAATTGTAAGTATGTTTGGAAAAGAAGTTTTGCAAGAAGATCAAGAATTAGATAGAGCAAAACTTGCGGGGATTGTATTTGTAAATGAAGAAAAAAGAGAATTATTAAATCAGATTACATACAAATATGTGGTGGAAGAAATTAAAAAACAGGCAAAAGAAAGTAAAAGTGATTTTGTAATAATAGATGCTCCACTTTTAATAGAAAGTAAATTAAATGAAATTTGTGATGTAGTAATATCTGTTATTGCAGATAGAGAAACGAAATTAAAAAGAATTGTTGAAAGAGACAACTTAGATGAGAATGCAGCAAAAGTTAGATTAAATGCTCAAAATCCAGATGAATTTTATATAAAAAATTCTAATTTAGTAATAGTAAATAATAAAATTGATTTAGAAAGACAAGTAAGAGAAATAATAGAATTACTAGATAGTAATATTTTATGTAATAAAGAAAATGTAATTATACAAAATGGAGATTTAAAAATATTACAATTTAAAAAGTTGCTAGAATATAAAAATTTAGAACACGCATTTACTCTAAAACCACTTGATTTTGGAAGCAATAATACATATAAAGAAAAAGAAGAAGAAATAAAAGAAAATTACAAAGAAGTATGTAATTTATTAAGTTTAGACTGTAAAAATATAATAAGACCATATCAAACACATACTAAAAAAGTAGTAACATTAACACATGAATATGGAATATTTCCAACAGAATTAGAAAATGTAGATGGGTTAATAACAGATAAAACAAATAAAAGCTTATCACTCGTATTTGCAGACTGTACACCAATATATTTGTTTGATAAAAATAAAAATGTAATAGCAAATATTCATTCAGGATGGGAAGGAACATTAAAACAAATTGTAAAAGAAGCAGTAAATAAAATGATAAAAGAATTTTATTGCAACCCAAAAGATATAATTTGTGCAATAGGACCAACTATTAGAAAATGCCATTTTGAAGTGGATGAAGATGTAAAAGATAGATTTGGTAATGTATTTGAAGATATATGTGGAGAAGAACAATTTATAATAAAAGCAGAAAACAAACAAAAATATTATATAGATACAGTATATTTAAACAAACAGATGCTAATGGAATGTGGAATACCAAAGCAAAATATTATAGACAGCGATATTTGCACAGTATGTAACAATAAAATATTACATTCGTATAGAGTTGAAAAAGAAAACTCTGGAAGAAGTACGGCAATTATATCTTTAAAATAATAAGGTGATTTATTAGAATATAGAAAGGAGCAAAATATGTACCAAACATGGGAAGAACTAGAACAAGAATGTAATAACTGTACTAAATGCAAACTTTGCAATAACAGGCACAATGTAGTAATAGGGACAGGAAATAAGAATGCAAGAATAATGTTTATAGGAGAAGGTCCTGGAGCAGATGAAGATATACAAGGAATTCCATTTGTAGGTAAAGCTGGAAAACTAATGGATAAAGCATTCGAGGGAGTAGGAATAAAAAGAGAAGAAGTCTATATAGCAAATATAGTAAAATGTAGACCTCCAAACAATAGAAATCCAGAATACGAAGAAGCAGAATGTTGCAAAGAATATTTAGATAGTCAAATAAAACTAATAAACCCAGAAATAATAGTATTATTAGGAAGTGTAGCATTAAAAAATATATTAGGAAAAGAATATGGAATAACAGCAGCAAGAGGTAAATGGATAGAAAAAGACGGAATGAAATATTTGCCAACATTTCATCCTGCAGCCCTCTTAAGAGATGAAGCAAAAAAAATAGATTTCTGGAAAGATTTAAAAGTAATTGTAAATTATATTGCACAATAAATTGAAAACATTGTAGGGGCGATTTTAATCGCCTGTTCTTCAAAGAGTTTTCTAGAAAATAATAAATATAACTAAAAAATTAACAAAAAAAGAATAAATGAAATTGTTACATTTATTCTTTTTTTATAACCAATCATTAATATTTTCTTCTGATTTATTTAGACCAATTAATTTTTTGAATTTTGCGACAAGTGCATTAATAAAAGAAAATACAGTTTTAGTATTATCAATAATCATTAGATTACTATTTATATTTTCAAATAAATTAAGTTCTCCGAATTTTTCAATTAATGTTTTCTTTTCTTGAATTGCATGCATCATTTTACGATAGAACTCATTATAGAAAGTATAGTTATCTGAATATCCTATAAGGTTTTTGAAATTATATAGTTTAGTATTAAAATTTTTAATATCATCCAGATTTCTTATATTGTTGAACTCATTTTTAAAGCACTTTTCCATAATTAAGTTTTGAGTTTTAAAGAATAAACTATTTATTTCTAATTTATTTTTATTTATAAGGTTATTTAGTGATTTTATTGAACTAATTTTATCAGCATATTCTAATTCTAATGCGAAATAGTTTAAGTTGTTTTCTAGAACAATTAATTTATCTAAATTCTTAACAATAGAAGAGAAAGTTTTTTTATCAGATTTTGCAATGAAAGTATTTTTAAAAATATCATTTCCAGTTAATGTACTATGATATAAAGGGTAAGTTCCAGTAAAGTATGTAATTTGATTAACTAGAGTACATTGTAAAGGATAATAATTGGGACTTACAGTTTTAAAAGAAAATCCATAATATGTTTCTTCAGTAGCCTCACTAAAATTTGCTTCAGAAGCCATAAGTTGAACTGAAGCTTCATTTAAACCAAGTCCACAATTAGAATATGTATTATAGAATCCCATTTTAGTAGAATTATTTAATATATATAAGTCTTGTATAAAATGTATACATTCATGTACTGCAAGTTCAGACATTTCTTCTATATCAAAAATTTCATTAAAGTAGATAGAATTATCTTTACAAAAATATTTAGCACCAGAAGAATCTTTAGGCATTTTGGCTATATACATAGTAAGCTTTGAAAGCAACTCAAACAAATCGCTTCTTTTTAGATTGTGTTCTGGGAAAGCGAGACATAGTTTACTTGCAACATTTACAGCTATTTTATTAACTCTAGAAGCATCTAACTTTTCAATAATTTCGATGCCTTCCTTTTTTAATTTTGAATGAGTGCTCAAGTTTTATACTCCTTTTAAATCTTTTGTACACCAATATTATATAATATAAATAGTGAAAAAGTATTTCATAAGTATTAAAGTTATATTACATTTTGGTTACAGCAAGTCGTTGATTGGTGAATAGTTAATAGTAAATGTTGAATTGTACAAAATTTGTTTTGCAAATTTTGATGTAGGGGCAGGGCTTGCTCTGCCCAAAAAATTTAAAACAAGATGTAAACGCTGTAGGGGCGACCATTGGTCGCCTAGGCGTGTAATGCACGCCCCTACAAACCCATTTCTTGAAACAAATTATGAAAAATAAAAAAGAGATAAAAAAATAAAACGGGTGGAAATAGATTCCACCCCTACAATCCAAAATTAATTATTTTTACTTTTTATTTACGAAACTTTCAAAACCTTTAATTTTCTATTGCTTTTATTCTTATAAATTTCATATTCATTCATAGCTTTAATTAAAAGTTCTTTATAAGCGATAGAGTTAGGTCTGTGTTTGGTTTTACAAAATGCTTGTAAAATTGTAGTATTTATTATTTCTCTATTAAATCTAACTATATCTGGATTTATTATAATTTGTTTTTTGAAGCATTTATAGTATTCGTTATTTAATCTTTTTATATAATAATCTTCTGGAGCAAATTTTAAAATGTGTCTTGCAATTTCCATAGCATATTCTATTTCTGATTCTGCTATTGTGTTATATAATTTTTGGATAGCTAAATTTATAACATCAATATTTTCAACATTTTTATATGACTTTGGTAAATATAGGTCAATTTCAGTTTCTTTTTTAGTTAATTCAGCAGATAGTGTATTTGTGTATTTAATGTTTAGTTTTAGACTTTGACCTAAAACACTTACTGTTAGATAGTTTTTATTAGTTACTGTTTTTCTAAATTTTAACACGCCCATAATTTACCTCCATTCAAAAAAATGTTCTACAAATAATTGTTCGATTCAATAAAGCTATTTTATAGTTTTGACTAAAAAAAGTCAATAGGTTTTTATATAAATCTTGAAAAAAATTTGTAATGTTGGTAGAATATAGGAGAATAAAAAGAAAAATTGTAATTTGGAAGGTTGCCAATGGGGACGTAGATGTTTGGCAA
>JAZSCD010000114.1:0-7144 GCA_045602745.1 Clostridia bacterium
AAATTTATATGCATTATATTGGGAAGGAATAAATACAGTAAAACCTAATATGGAAGAAGGATTTGTAGTAAAAGGAGAAGATACAATAAAATTCTTAGAAGAAAAATTAGAAATATTAGGATTAAACAAAAGAGAAGCAAACGAATTTATAATATATTGGTTACCAAAATTAGAAAGCAATAAATATAATTTTATAAGATTCCAAACAGAAGAAGAAATAAGCAACAATATGCCATTAGAAATAACACCAGAGCCAGACACAATAATAAGAGTAGTAATGGAATACAAGGCATTAGAAGAACAAATAGAAGTAAAAGAACAACAATTAAAGTCGCAAGAAAGAACAGGATACACAGTAGTAGAATGGGGCGGAACAGAAATAAAATAGAAAACAAATTGCAAACGTTGTAGGGGTCGATGCCCACATCGACCCGCACGCAAAATATATATTATAAAAAATTAAAAACCAGGATTGTAGGGGCAGGGTTCCACCCCTGCCCGCAAAAAGGAGAGATAAAAATGTTTGGATTGTTGATAATAATACTAATAATTATAATTATTAGTATGGGAAAGAAAAATTATAAAGAGGCAAGTAAGAAATTACTTATTAGGCTAATGCATTGGATAGCAATTTTATGCTTAGCTTTTGTAGGTATAGCATTTGTGGCTATGGGTGATCCTGCAGGAAAGATGGAGCCTTTAGAATTCATTATTATGTCTGCAATAACACTTATGCCAGCTTTTTTATTCACATTTTATGTTAGCATCAAATCAATTAAATCAATTAAGGATTACTATAAAAATAAAAAAACAAAAATCGAAATAGATAAAGAGCATAAAATAATAAATGGTATTAATATTATTAATTTATTATTATCAGTGTTAACAATAATGTATTTATTTTTTGTTATATTAGAGCCTGCATTGAAAAAATAGTTCAATAAAATATGGGGGATTTGTAGGGGCGTATTGCATACGCCCAAAGAAAGGTAAATATATTTATGGAATATAATCCAAAAATCCACCATAGAAAAAGTATAAGATTAAAATATTATGATTACACAACATCAGGATATTATTTTATAACAATATGTACCAAAAACAGAAAACACATATTATCAAAAATCAAACATGACGACTGTAGGGGCAGGGTTCCACCCCTGCCCGTAAATACAAAAATTGGTAATGAGATAGAAAAATCAATTAAATATATTGTAAATAAATATAATTATATAGAAATTAATGATTATATAATTATGCCCAATCATATACATTTGATAATTGAAAAAATGGGCAGGGATGGAACCCTGCCCCTACAAAAAATAATAGGAGAATTAAAATCATTTACAACCAAAAGGTATAATGAATTTAATAGAACACAAAACGAAAAATTATGGCAACGAAATTATTATGAACATATAATCAGAAACGAAAAAGAATATTATAAAATTATAGAATACATAAGGACAAACCCATTAAAATGGGAAGAAGACAAATATTATAAAGAAGGAGCGTTAATAAATGGCAAAACAGTCAACAGTTTTTGTTTGTAGCAATTGTGGTAATGAATCTTCTAAATGGTTTGGAAAATGTGTAGCATGTAACGAATGGAATACTTGCTATGAGGAAAAAATCAGTACCAAATCAAATGGAAAAGCTTCTACAAAAAAACAAGCAACACCAATTAAATTAAATGAAGTAAAAAAACAAGACATAATAAAAACATCAACAGGTTTTAATGAATTAGATAGAGTTCTAGGTGGCGGACTAGTTAAAGGTTCATTAACACTTCTTCGGAGGAGAACCAGGAATTGGTAAATCGACTTTAATTTTACAAATTTGTGATAAAATAAAAGGAGAAGGAAAAGTTTTATATGTTTCTGGAGAAGAGTCTATAGATCAAATAAAATTAAGAGCAGATAGATTAGAAATTAATAATGATGATATAGTATTTTTAGGAGAAACAGATATAGATGTTATTGAAGATGCTATTTTACAAATAAATCCAAAACTTGTAATAATAGATTCAATTCAAACTATGTATTCTGATGAAATAACTTCAAGCCCACGGAAGTGTTAGCCAAGTAAGAGAAATAACTTCTAAAATTATGAAAATGTGTAAACAAGAAGCTATTACAACAATAATAATAGGACATGTAACAAAAGATGGAAATATAGCAGGACCAAGAGTTTTGGAACATATGGTGGATACTGTATTATATTTAGAGGGTGAAAGATACTTTACATATAGAATTTTAAGAGGAGTAAAAAATAGATTTGGTTCAACTAACGAAATAGGAATGTTCGAAATGAAAGATATAGGTATGTGCGAAATTGATAATCCATCTTCTGTTTTGCTATCAGAAAAAAATGAAAATATTGCAGGTTCCATTGTAGTTGCAAGTATGGAAGGGACAAGACCGATTCTTGTAGAACTTCAAGCACTAACTTCAACAAGTGTATTTGGAATGCCAAGAAGAACCGCAAATGGTATAGACTATAATAGACTTACTCTTTTGATTGCAGTATTAGAAAAAAGAGCAGGTCTTCCACTTGGAAATCAAGATGTTTATTTGAATATAGTTGGTGGTATAAAAATAAATGAGCCAGCTTTAGATTTAGGAATAATACTTGCAGCAAGTTCAAGTTATAAAAATATAGCTATTCTAAATGATACAATAGCCATAGGAGAAGTTGGACTAACAGGTGAAGTAAGAAGTGTAAATCAGATAGAAAAAAGGATTAAGGAAGCGGAAAAACTTGGGTTTAAAAAATGTATAATTCCAGAAAGCAATAAAAAACTATTGAAAGATAATTATAAATTAGATATAATAGGTGTGCAAAATATAGTAGATGCAATGAGATGTTTAGATTTAAAAAAATAATGTTCTAATCGGAACACGTGAGGTGGAAAATTGGCAGAATTAAAGAGAGATGATACTTTAATTAATATACTAAAAATTATAGCTCCAGGAACAAAATTTAGAGAAGGACTAGATAATATATTAAAAGCTAAAACTGGTGCATTAATTATTATAGGTGATTCTAAAGAAATAATGGAGATCGTAGACGGTGGTTTTAAAATTGATGAAGAATATACACCAGCAAGACTTTATGAACTTGCAAAAATGGATGGAGCAATAATATTAAGTAAAGACTTAAAAAGAATATTACTTGCTAATACTCAAATTATACCTTCTTCTAAAATAACAACCGAAGAAACTGGAACAAGACACAGAACAGCAGAGCGTACAGCTAAACAAACAGGAGAACTTGTAATAAGTATTTCTCAAAGAAGAAATATAATAACAGTTTTTAAAGGTGATTTTAGGTATACAATAGAAGACAGTAGCAAAATTATTACTAAAGCTAATCAAGCACTTCAAACTTTAGAAAACTATAAAAGAGTTTTTGATACAAAACTTAAAGTACTAAATGAATATGAATTTAACGATATAGTTACTTTAGATAATGTTATAACATGTATTCAAAGAGCAGAAATGGTAATGAGAGTTGCAGAAGAAGTTAAACGTTCAATATATGAACTTCGGAGATGATGGAGTTCTAGTAAAAATGCAGCTAGAAGAACTAATAGAAGATTTACCAGAAGAAGAATTACTTATTGTTAAAGATTATATAGCACCAAGTAGAAGATTAGTAGCAGAAAAAATATTACAAAATATACAAAATGCTACACAAGATGAGTTTATAAAATCAGAAACAATAGCAAAAGCTTTAGGGTATGATCAGTTTGATAATTATGAAGAAGTAGCAGTTTATACAAGAGGATATAGAATTTTAAATAAAATACCTAGAATGCCAAGTAATATTGTTACAAATTTAGTAAAAACTTTTAAATCTTTTCAACATATTTTGCTTGCAGATGTAGACAAATTAGACGAAGTAGAAGGAATTGGAGAAGTAAGAGCAAGAACAATAAAACAATCATTAAGAAGAATGCAAGAACAATTTATGTTTGATAATTTGATGATTTAAAGGAGGGAAACATTTGAAAAAGATAACTAAAGACAATAAAGGTATAACTTTGATAGCACTTGTAATAACTATTATAATAATGTCTGTATTAGTTACTGTAGTTACATATTCTGGAATAGATACATATAAAAATGCAAAAGTTACTAATTTTGTGGCGCAAATGAAGTTAATTCAATCAAAAGTAGATGATTTAGTACAAAATAAAACAAAAGAAGAAATAAATAATTTAGGATTAAATGAAGTAACAACAAGTGAGCAAATAAATGCGATAAATACAGCATATAATAATCAAGAAATACTAAGTAATGTTATAAGTGAATATAAAGTATTTACAACAAATCAACTTTTAGATATATTTGAAATAGAAGATATTGAAAGTGATATTATGGTAAATTTTACAACAAGAGAAGTAGTTAGTGTAAATGGAATAGATAATGAAGGAAAAAACTTTTATACTCAATATAAATTACCTAATGGACAAGCATTAATTCAAGATACTAATCCTACTAATCGAAACTTAGAATTTAGTCTAGAAGCTGTAACAGATGGATTAAATGCAACAATAACAATTAGCAATATAAAGATTGCAAATGGAACATTGAGTTATAAAGAACAAAATGATAGTTATTGGCAGACTATAACTAATTATACTGAAACAGGAGAAATTTATAGTGTATCAGTTTCAAAAACTGGAACATATGAGTTTGTATTAAAAGATAACGTAAGTGGAAAAAATTCTAATGAAAGTATAGAGAATGAAGGCACAATAGAAATTGTACCAGAAGCAAATAAAAAAAGAATATTACTTTGCAATAGTCCTAAAACTAATCAAGAAATAACAGATTTTGATTATAGTAGTAATTCAAATAGTTGGGCACGTGTAGAATATAATGGAATAGATTATGTCTGGATTCCTAGATTTTCATATAATCCAAATGATAAAGAAGATATAAGATTCTTAAAAGGTACTTCAAATATAGCAACTGATAATACATATATAGATGATACATGGCCTATAAATGAAAAATTTACAAACAATGGAACAGAACTTACAGGAGTATGGATTAATATAGATGTAATAATTGAACTAGAAGATATGGATAGAGTGTTAAATGATGCAAGTTATGATGTAAAGACGGAAATTTTGAAGGAGGAAGAATTATGAAAAACAAAAAATTAACATTAAGTATTATAGCATTAATTTTTGTATTAATTTTAGGAGGATTTTTAGCATATGGATACTATCAAAAAGCAACATATAGATTGAAAAGACCAGTAGTATCTATGGAAATAGAAGGGTATGGAACAATAAAAATGGAACTTTATCCAGATGAAGCCCCAAATACAGTAGAAAATTTTATAAAATTAATTAATGAAGGATATTATAATGGTTTAACTTTTCATAGAGTTGAAGAGAGTTTAATACAAGGTGGAGATAAAGAAGGAGATGGAACTGGAGAAACAGAATATAGTCTAAAAGGAGAATTCTCAGAAAATGGACATGATAATTCATTAAAATTTGAAAGAGGAACTGTAGGAATTGCAAGAATGGATTATACATATTATTCATCTATGGATGCTAGTTTAATAGAAAAAGGATATAATTCTGGATATTCTCAATTTTTTATAATGACACAAGAAGAAAAAACGTTTGATGGATATTATACAGCATTTGGAAAAGTAATAGAAGGAATAGAAATAGTAGATGAGTTAACAAAATTAGAAACAGTTGTAGAAACAGATGAAGAAACAGGAGAAACAACAAAAACTTCTACACCAGTGAATAAACCAGTAATAAAATCAATATCAGTAGAAACATTTGGAGTAGAATATGAAGAGCCAGAAATACAAGAGGCATTTGATATAAATGAATGGTTTTCAACTAAATTTGGAATATCTTATTAAGAGTAATGAAAGGGTCGACATTGTTCGACCCTTTCAATTACTCTACATTTTTTAGTCCTAGTGTAAATAGTAACATTAATATAAATTCAAAAAAATAATTCAAAAAAATTTAAAAAATGTATTGACAGAGCGCGAAAAATACTTTATAATAAAATTCGCGTTGAACAAATGCTCCCTTAGCTCAGTTGGTCAGAGCAACCGGCTCATAACCGGTGGGTCCAAGGTTCGAATCCTTGAGGGAGCACCAACGCAAAATTTTTTTTTAATATAATACATGGGTAGGTGGCCGAGTGGCTAAAGGCGGCAGACTGTAAATCTGTTCTCATATGAGTACGATGGTTCGAATCCATCCCTGCCCACCAAGAATTTATTAGAAATATCAAGGATTTCAAAGTTGTTAGGTTCGAAAATCCTTAAATATTTCGGAAAAATCCTTAAATGAGTAATTATTTAAAATTTAAATAATTGCTTTTTTATTTGTTTACAACAGTTTGTAAAGGAAAGAAATAACATATAATATGTGAAAAAGGTATTAAATTATAGTGCCTTCTTTTTTTATTTAAAATACATATTAAAAAATTAAAAAAATATAGAAAAACAATGACTTTTTATTTACGTAGTGGTAAAATATTTTTGAATAAAATTTTATTAAAAAGGGAGTAAATTATGTTAGAAGTAAAAAAAATAGTAAAGAAATTTGATAAGAATATAGCAGTAAATAGTATTTCATTTAATGTAGAAGAAGGGAGAATATTTGGACTACTTGGAAGAAATGGAGCAGGAAAATCTACAATATTTAGAACAATTTTAAATATATTTAAACCAGATAGTGGTGAAGTTTTATATAATGGTAAAAAAATAAATCATACAATTACAGATAAAATTGGATATTTACCAGAGGAAGGAAGTTTAATTCCATCATATACAGTTTTAGAGCAATTCATATACTATGGAATATTAAAATCAATGCCTGAAGATGAAGTGAAAAAACAAGCTATTTATTGGTTAGAAAGATTTAATATATTAGATTATGCTAATAGAAAAATTAAAGAATTATCAAAGGGAAATAGACAAAAAATTCAATTCATAATTGCAGTACTTCATAATCCTGATTTACTAATTTTAGATGAACCAATATCTGGTATGGACAAAAACGGAAAAGAGCAATTTTATAGTAGAATAAATGAGTTAAAGAAGAATCATGATTTGGCAATACTTCTAGTTTCACACGATTTTGACTATG
>JAZSCD010000115.1:0-10099 GCA_045602745.1 Clostridia bacterium
ACAAAAGGGGTCTGTCCCCATTCGTCCGAATTTCAATTTATCTTTCTTATTATACAAATTGGAGTTTTATAATGAATATAAAAAATTTATTTAGAAATGTTTTTTTATACAAAGAGCCTCAAGATACTTATGAGTTTTCTCTACTAGAAAGTGGTTCTGAAATTGAAAATATAAATAATATTACGGAAGACAGCAAAATGTCTTCACAAAACATTTATCCAAGTTTAAATGTAAATATAGATTATATTAAAGTAAAATACAATACTCTTATTAATAGTGATATTATTCTTAGAGAATTTAAGCTTAATATTAAAGGCAAAGAATATAATGCTATCCTTTTATTTATTGATGGAATGATAAATTCAAAAAGCATAAATGATTTTATTTTAAGACCACTTATGTCTAAAAATTGTAATACTTCAACTTCATCTGTTATTACAAATAATATTACTGTAAGACGCATTAAAAAATTTAATTTAGAAGATTATATATATAATTCCTTAATACCACAAAACACTATGAGAAAAGTAACTACTTTTAATGACGCTTTTTCTAGTGTTAATATTGGTGATTGTGCATTATTTGTAGATACACTTCCACTTGCTTTTGTTTTTGATGTTAAGGGTTTTGAATCTAGAAGCATATCTGAACCTAAAAATGAAATAGTTGTTAGAGGTTCTCAAGAATCATTTGTTGAAAAATTAAGAACTAACACTTCTATGATTAGAAGACTTATAAGCAATGAAAACCTAATTATAGAAAACACCTCTGTTGGTAAAATAAGTAAAACTAAAATTGCTATTTGTTATATAAAGGATATTGCTAATAATGATCTCGTCTCTGAAGTTAAATATAGAATAAATAATTTAAGTATTGATTCTATCATTTCTTCTGGTCAATTAGAACAATTAATTCAAGATAATAATTCCCTTTTTCCTCAAGTTATAGCTTCTGAAAGACCAGATAAAGCTGCTAACCATTTATTAGAAGGTAGAGTTGTAGTGATTGTAAATGGAAGTCCTTATTCTCTTATTATGCCTGGAGTTTTTATTGATTTTTTATCTTCACCTGAAGATGTAAATTTAAAATTTCAATACTCAAATTTACTAAAAATTATTAGAATTATTTCATTTATAATTACTCTATTTCTTCCTGGACTATATGTTGCAATAAGTAATTATCATACAGAACTACTTCCCACTGAACTTTTATTTACAATAGCTGCTTCTAGAAACACGGTTCCCTTCCCTATTATTTTCGAAATTCTTTTAATGGAAATTTCTTTTGAATTAATAAGAGAAGCAGGTCTTAGAGTTCCTACTCCTATTGGTCCTACAATTCGGGATTGTTGGTGCTCTAATACTTCGGAGAATCAGCTGTTAGTGCAAATTTAGTTAGCCCTATTTTAATAATAATTGTGGCAATTACAGCTATCTGTTCTTTTGCAATACCAGATTTTTCTCTTGGATTTACTTTAAGAATATGTAGATTTGTATATATCATATTGGGATATGTCGCCGGATTTTTAGGAATTGCTATTGGTTTATTTATACAAGCTGCAATTCTTTGTAATAGTAGCTCTTTTGGTGTTTCATACCTATCTCCCTATTTGCCAGTTACAAATCTTAATACTGATGCCTCATACTTTGTACGACCTATGTGGCATAGAGAAAAAAGAGCTGATTTTTTAAATACTAAATATCCAAAGTCACAAGAAAAAATAAGTATGAAATGGAAATTTTGGAAAGGAAATAATTAACTATGACTTCTCTTCAAAAAATAAGTAAGCTTGAAGCTCACGCATTAATTGTTATAATTACTATAAATCAATTAATATTAAATTTACCTAGTAGTATTATTTCAAATACAGGTTCATCTGCTTGGATTAATGCAATTCTAATTTCTGCCATTGCTATTTTATTTTGCTTTCTTATTTGTAAATTATTTAAACGTTTCCCTTCTCAAGATATTGTTGATGTTTCTGAATATGTTGGAGGCAAAACACTAAAAACAATTATTGGAATATTATATATATTGTTCTTTCTTCTAATATCAGGCTTGTTTTTAAGATATTTATCAAATAGTGTAAAACAGATTTATTTTGAAAAAAGTCCTATTGTATTTTTATTATTATTATTTTTAATTCCTGTGTCATTTTCTGCTAAATTAGGAATTAAACCAGTATCTCGCATAAATGTAATAATTTCTTTTGTACTTACATTTAGTATGATTATACTATTCTTTTCAGTTTATAGATACTATGTACCACAAAATTTTTTCCCTATATTGGGTTATGGTGCAAAAGAAACTTTTTTAATTGGTTTAAATAACATATACGCTTTTATCTGTTTTGCATATATCTATTTTATAATACCAATATTAAAAAACTCTGGAGAATTTAAAAAAGTTGCAATTTCCTCTATTATAGTTTCTGCAATACATTTATTTTTTAGCATTATTTCTTTACTTATGATATTTCCTTTTATCTCGTTTTCTGATGAAATGCTATCTATATATTTAGTAACAAGACTTATTGAATTTGGAAACTTTTTTCAAAGAGTTGATGCTATTTTTATTTTAATTTGGATATTATCTTTCCTTTCATTTTTAAGTATTACTGTTTCATTTATAAATAAAATTTTAAAGAAATTGGCATTACTTAAAAACCATAGACAAATGACATACAGTATATGTTTTATTATATTTAGTATTGCTTTATCTTTTACTAATATAGCCAGTATAAAATATATTCAAAATGTTGTCCTTAAATATGTTGTTATCTTTCTAGTATTTATTATTAGTATAATTATTTTAATATTTGCAAATTTAAAATTCAAAAAGGAGAAATTATCTTGAAAATAAAATTTATAGCACTTTTATTAATTATTATACTTTGTTTATCTACTTTAACTGGTTGCTATAGTGCAGAAGGTATAGAAGTTTTAGCTTATGCTGTTGCAATTGGTATAGATAAAGGTACAACCGATAAAATACAAGTTAGTCTTCAGCTTGCTATACTTAGTAATAGTTCTGGTGGTAGTGGTCGGAAGTAGTAGTCAATCTCAAGAATCTACTGTAAGCTCTGTTGATTGCTCATCTATAGATTCTGCAATTTCTCTTATTAATAGTTATATTAGCAAAAAGATTAATCTATCTCATTGCAAAGCTATTGTTATATCAGAAGAACTTGCATATGAAGGCATTTCAGAATATTTATATACGCTTGTTAACAATTTAGAAGTACGCCCAGATTGTAATGTAATAATAAGTAAATGTAAAGCTTCTGATTATTTAAAAAATTCTAAGCCAACTCTTGAAAGTGTTTCTGCAAGATATTATGAATTCACATTAAACTCTAGTGAATATACTGGATTTACCGAAAATGTAACTCTTGCAAATTTTTATTCAGATATGCTTAGTACTACTACTCAGGCACATGCAATTCTTGGTGGTATTAATACAAAATCAACACATGAAACTAATTCTAATATACCTTTATATGAAACTGAGGGCTCTTATACTGCATCTCAAACGCCTATCGAAAGTCAGACTAATATTGAAAATATGGGACTTGCCGTATTTAATAACGATAAACTAGTTGGTGAATTAACTGGAATGGAAACGCTTAGTCATCTCTTGATTATAAACAAATTTGAAAGTGCTAATATTTCAATTCCTAATGTAAATGATATAAACTCTGTAACTAATTTATATATCACCACTACAAAATCTCCTAAAATAAATGTAAAACTTATAAATGGAACCCCTTATATAGAATGTAATATTTCACTTAATGCAAATATACTATCTTTAGACAAAAATTCAGATTAT
This sequence comes from Clostridia bacterium, assembly GCA_045602745.1. GTDB lineage: Bacteria > Bacillota > Clostridia > TANB77 > CAG-508 > CAG-452. The sequence continues at coordinate 3,832 of JAZSCD010000115.1, forward strand.
TCAGATGAAAAAAATTTGGAAATAATAAAAAATTATACAGATTCTTATTTAGAAAAAAGTATATTATCATATTTATATAAAACTTCTAAAGAATATAAATCTGATATTGATAATTTTGGTAAATACGTACTTTCAAATTACCTTACTTGGAGTGATTGGGAAAATTCTGACTGGCTTACTAATTATCAAAATGCATTTTTTACTGTAAATGTTGATACTACCGTGTATAGTGGACAATTATTTACTAAAATTTAAGGAGGCTTAAATGAAATTTCTAGTTATTATACTATCTATTATAATTTTTCTTAAAACTGTAAGTTATGGGATTTATGAATTAAAAAACAACAATAAATCTGGTGGAATTACTGTAATTTTTATTGCAACACTTGCTTTGGTTTTGCCTAATGTAGTTGTGTATATTAGAGGAGTTTAAATTAAGATATTTCAGTAACGATTGCGGTATAATATAATGTTTTAGAGTGAACGCTGTGAGGACCGACAAGTTATAGGCTGCTACACAACATCAAATCCGCTTGCAGGTTTTGTGTTGCAGCCTATTACGCAGCCTAAGGGTGACGATAAAACATTATATTATAGCACAATCTGATTGCAGAAAAACGCAAATTATTATAATTAAAAATCTTCGATTTCCTCGGCTTCATCTTCGTGTTTTATTAATTCTAAAAGAAAATCAATCGAGCCTCTCGGTTCCCGCTTCCTCCATTGATTTTCTTTAAGAATTTCTACAAACACTACTCTCGCATTCGTCAATTCAGATTTTTTAATTATAATAATATGCATTAATATGTAATCAAACATATTTGTTCCTAAATACTCTATTACATAAAAAAAATTGACCTCTTGAGTCAATTTTTTATAACATATATAAAATTCCTAAAACAAGTGTAAGTAAAACAAATACTATTGCAAGTATTATTGTCCACCTTTTCAATTTTCCTTCTCTTGTTCTTCCTTTATTTTTCTCATAAAAGCTTGATGAACTTCCTCCTACTATTGCACCAGATGCTCCTTCATCATCTTTTGATTGCATTAAACAAATTACTATTAATACTAAACAATTTATTATATAAACTATAGTCACAATATTTTTTAATATATCCACTTTTATTACCTCCAAATTAATTAGACTTATATATTGTAGCACAATACTTTTTAAAATGCAAGGTTATTTTGCACAGTCTTTAAATTTTATATCTTTTTCGTTATATTCTTCTGCTTTAAGCCCAAATCTGGGTTTCATCCATTGCAATACAAATATCATTATAATAAAGAAACCTATTCCTAGTATTAAAAATGTATTCTTTGCTGAATTCGCACTCAATAAAGCACTTGCAAGCATTGCTGTTCCAAATTCAGAAATACTTTTTACTAAATTAAATGCAGAATCAATTTTTACTCTCATTTTGGCACTTGCAAAACTTTTTAAATATTTTGCAAGGAGTACATGGTGTGGTGATTGAATTGCATATTGCAATGCAAATAAGGCTAAACATAATATTAGTGCTATCCACCAATTATTTATAAAAGCTGCACATATTCCTATTAATATAAAAGTAAATAAATATACTACCGCCATAACTGTTAATGCTTTATTTTTAAACTTTTTATCTATTATCTCTTGCAATGCAACAAACATCCCTGAAACAATTGTGAGTGTAGATATAATTATTGCAAAATATTGAGCTGGAACTTCCATTTCTGTAAGCAATCCTTCTCTTAATGTATACGATACATATACTATCCCTTCAAACACAAAAGCAAATAGCATAATAGCTTGTAAACGCTTAGATTGGATTATAAATTTAAACGAAGTTGTAAGTTCTTCTTTATATTCTTTTATTCTTGTAACCATAGTTTTAGCTTTTTCTTTGTTAATAGGATATATTTCTTTAAAACATGTAGTTAGAGCTATAGATATTGTTACAAATATTAATGATATAATTATTGGAAGATAGCCATTAACAACAAATAAAAATCCTGTAAATATTGATGTTATTCCATCTAAATAATAATAATTTCTTGCTCCAAGTTCATCTAACTTTGCATACATTCCCTTACCTTTTCTTTGCGTAACGGAATCGTATAATAAATTAGGTTCTGCTACATTTTTAATTGCAAATGCAAATGCAGAAATAATACCAGCAATCGCTACATGAATTATACTTTTAGCTAGTATTATTAATAATAAATATACTCCTAGCGCTAAATTTCCTATTATAAGGCTTTTCTTTTTCCCTTTTTTATCTATTACTGCTAAAGCCGGTATTTGCAAAATAACTTTAAAAATTGGATATAACGCATCTGTAAACATTACTTCTGCTATACTTAATCCTTTTGTTTCTACTAAGAATACAAACGAAATTGCATAATAGAATATTAAATCCCATGAAAACATTTTATATATAGGATATAATCTTGCATTATTCTTTTTATCTCTTATATTTGGTTTTATATTGTTCTTTTGTTTTTCCATCTTTTATTCCTTTACTTTAGTGTTATGTGTGTTTTAGATTATATCAATAAAAATTTGTTAATTCAATGTTTTTTTATTTAATAAGACAAATTGTAATTTGTATTCAAGTATCACTTGTAACACGTCCATAAAATCTAGTTAAAAACATAAATTTATTGCGCTCCTCCGTTCAATACGTGTTTATCACATGCGGTGCTCATAAATTGATGTGTTTTAACTGATTTTATTACTATTCTATATATTTAAATGTAGAGTAGCGCGAAGAGATTTTCATTTATATTTTACGAGCGGGTTACGGGTGGGGACCGGCAAGCTTAGATTATGTTTAGAAAATTTAGCGCCAGCTAAAATTTTTGTTACATAATCTGCGCAGTTGGGGCGCGCGAGATAAAATATAAATAAATCTCTGGGAGCGAACTAAAAAACTAAATTAGTTTTTTCATACAAATTACAATCTTGATTATTTTTAATTTTGCTGTATAATTATTATTATGAAAAAGATTGTTGTAACTAAAAAATATGATGGGAAGAAATTGAATACTTTTTTATTAGATAATTTTAATGGTCTTACTATTAATACAATTTATAAAGCTTTAAGGAAAAAAGATATTAGAATCAACAATGTAAAAATTAGTGAAAACTGTACTATATACGATGGTGATGAAATTGCAGTTTTTATTAATGATGAATTTTTATATAAAACTTTTGATTTAGATATTGTTTTTGAAGATGATAATATTTTAGTTGTTAATAAAGCTGCAGGTATTGAAGTTGTATCTAATAAAAATGAAGAAACTACTTTAACAAAATTACTTTTAGAGCATTTTTCTTCCGTAGAATTTCCTGCTCCATGCCATAGATTAGATAGAAATACTACTGGTTTAGTAGTTTTTTCCAAAAATGAAAATGCTTTAAATATTTTATTAGATAAATTTAAAAACATGGAAATAGAGAAGCACTATAAATGCACAGTTTATGGAATACCTAAAATAAAAGAACAAACTTTAACTGCATATCTTTTTAAAGATAGCAAAAAATCTTTAGTCTATATAAATAATAAACCTAAAAAAGGATATCAAAAAATAATTACTTCATACAAAGTATTGTCTGAAGATTTTAAAAATAATACTTCTGTTTTAGATGTAACACTTCACACAGGTAGAACTCATCAAATACGTGCACATCTTTCACACTTAGGTTATCCAATTATTGGTGATCGGAAAATATGGCTTAAACGAAATAAATAAAAAATTTAATAAAAAAACTCAAGAATTATGTAGTTACAAAATAAAATTTAATTTTAAAACAAATAGTGGATTTTTAGAATATTTGAATAATAAAGAGATAAGTCTTTAAATGTAATATATAAAGCAAGTTTTGTTAAGTTTTTTTAACAAAACTTGCTTGTATTTTTTACGTGTATATTTTAGTTTGAATTATACTATGTATTAAGAAAATTCTACGAAGATGCGGGCGATTAAAATCGCCCCTACAACGTTTGCAATTAATATTTGAATAATTTATTCAAAAAATGTTTCGAATTCTTCTGCTGAGATTATTTCTTTTTCTAATAATCTTTCTGCTACTGCATGTAATTTATCCATGTGTGATAGTATTATTTCTTGTGATTTTTTGTACGCTATATCTATCATTCCTTTTACTTCTAGTCCTACTGCATCGTCTATGTTTTCTCCAAACATTTGTCTTTCGTATGGATCTTTTTGTTTTAAATATATTGGCCCTATATTATCACTCATTCCATATACTGTTACCATATCTTTTGCTATTTGTGTTGCTACTTCTATATCATTACTTGCCCCTGTAGATATATCATTTAATGCTATTTTTTCTGCTGCTCTTCCACCAAGTAATGCTATTAATTTTTCTTCCATTTCTGTTTTTGATATATAGTATTTGTCTTCATTTGTTTTATACATTGTATATCCACCAGCAAGACCTCTTGGAATTATAGATACTTCTTTTACATCCATTTGTGTTTCTAAAAATTTACTTACTATTGCATGTCCTGCTTCGTGATATGCTGTTAAACGTTTGTCTTTATCTGAAATTACTCTACTATGTTTTTCAAGTCCTACTGTTACTTTTTTTACTGCATCATCTAAATCTTGCATTTGTATTTCTTTATGTTTTTTTATTGTTGCTATTATTGCTGCTTCGTTTAATACATTTGCAAGTTCTGCACCTGTAAATCCTGCTGTATCATTTGCAATATCTTTTAAATCTATATTACTTGCAAACTTTTTATCTTTTGAATGTATTTTTAATATTTCTTCTCTTCCTTTTGCATCTGGTGCTGCTATTGTTATTTGTCTGTCAAATCTTCCAGGTCTTAATAATGCTTTATCCAACATTTCTGGTCTGTTTGTTGCTGCAAGTACTATTACTGTTTCGTTTGTATCAAAGCCATCCATTTCAACTAATAATTGATTTAATGTTTGATTATTTTCACTTTCTGCTCCTGATGCACTAGTTCTTCTTGCTCCTATTGCATCTATTTCATCTATAAAAACTATACATGGTGATATCTTTTTTGCTCTTTCGAATAGTTTTCTTACTCTTGATGCACCAAGTCCTGCAAACATTTCTATAAATTCAGAACCACTCATTGATATAAATGGAACTCCAGCTTCTCCAGCTATTGCTTTTGCAATTAATGTTTTACCTGTACCAGGTTTTCCGCAAAGTAATATTCCTTTAGGAATTTTTGCTCCCATTTCTTTAAATTTCTTTGGTTCTTTTAAGAAATCTACAATTTCTATTAATTCTCCCTTTTCTTCGTCTAACCCTGCAACATCAGAAAATGTTGTATGTGTATTTTCACTACTTGCAGCATCATATACTTTTCCTTTATCTCCTAATCCTTGCATTTTAAAAATCATTACAAATAATAGAACCATTATTATTGTTGGTAAAAATGATACTAGTGTCTCTGATATTCTTATAAATATACTTACCGGATTTTGTATTAATTCTATCTCATTTCCATTTTTAACTTGCTCTTGTATTAATTCTATAAATGCTTGTGTACTTGGAACTATAACTTGTTTTTCCGCTTCTATATTTTTTAGTTTAACTTTTGCAGAAGTACTTCCAACTGTCATTTCTATTTTTTCTACTTCTTTATTATCTATTTTTGTAATTAATTCTGTATATGCTAAATCCATTTGTTCTTTATCTTTAGAATTTTGATTGTTAAAAACTAATACTCCTATAATTACTAATGCAATTGATACTATTGCTAATATTGAATAATATAATTTGTTTCTGTCCTTTGGCTTGTCTTTCATTTGATTTTCTCCTTTCGGGTCGATGTGGGCATCGACCCCTACAACGTTTGCAATTAATTTTTGTTGTCTTTCTTTGGGCGGAGCAAGCCCCGCCCCTACATTTATAAGGTTTGAGGGACAAACCTTGTTCACCCGTATTCCTCATAGTTCAAGGAATGTCCCTCGTTTTTAGGCATTGCTTCCTTCTGGTGTTTCTTCTTCTTTATTGTTTTCTTTTTTATCCTCTTTTTTCTCTTTATCTTCTTTTTTCTTTTCTTGTTTTTTGCTTTCTTCTTGCTCCTCTTTTTCTTCTCTTATTTTTTTCTGCTCCTCAACTATCTTTCCAACTTCGATTTGTTGTTTTATTAAATCTGATTTTATCATAAGCATTGCTGTAATAATATAAATATAAGCTATTGCATCATATGCTATATCAAAATAAACAATTTCAAATCCTGTAAATAAATTTACAATTATATATATCATA
>JAZSCD010000116.1:0-7817 GCA_045602745.1 Clostridia bacterium
CTCCTTTGTTGTTTGTTTTTAGACCAAAAATTTAATTAGTACATTTTTTACTCGGACACCAAATGACTAATTATGTTAATATTATACTGTTTTTTAGCTAGGTTGTCAATTTATTAATACATTTAATTAATTTTAAAGAAACGGGTCGCTGTGGGCAGCGCCCCCTACATTGATTTTGCAATTTACCAGATTTTATTTGTTATTCTTTCTTTGTAATCTTTACCATATTTTTCGCTACTTTTTTTTGTTTTTCTATAGGAAGCCAATGAAATGTAGAACACACAAATTCTCCATATTTAGTCATATCTTCCTTTTTTTCTACTTTTTTATCTTTCTGCATTATACTTCACCTCTTATTTAGTATTTATTAGTTTAAAATAATTATGTATTTTAAATTTTACATAATGTTGTGTTTTTTGTAAATTTATGGTATAATTTTATAGATGATTCTTTATGTTTCATCCTTACTATTATCCTCCCTCTTGGGAGGCGCGCCTAAAAAGCGCAGGAGGAATTCGGCATGATATGTTTTGTAACAAGCACAATCAGTTCGAATTCTGGGGCAAATTACCCCGTTACACTGAAGGTCACAGCTAACAGGAGATGTATCATTCGTAGCATAGAAATTATTGAATTGCATCACCAGATTAAGCTTAGACCCTGGCAAATTCTGGACATACTATCAGTAATATTTCCTAGGTATGTCCATTCCCACGATACACAATATGAAGTATCGCTTGGGAAAAACCCTGTAGAAAATCCTTCTATAGGATATCATCCCTGCCTTGTTGTAAAAAAGGTTGGAAGTGATATTGAAAAAAGATATCGCTTAGATCACTGTGTAGAAGCGATATGGGCTCTTACAATTAACCCTGCACATCTCAGAGCTATGATTTATTGGTGGAGATGTAATCGCGACCAGTACGAAAGCCCAATAGGAGAATGGAAAATTTGGAGAAATGAAGATTAATCCGATTTCTTTACCTCCTAAATAAAGAAGAAGCCAAACTTTAAAAACATTGGCTTCTTTTTCTTTTTATCTATTATTTTATAGTTTTCTAAATACTCCTCCAACAATTCCAAGAATTTTGCAATCTGGCACTATTATTGGATCCATTGTACTATTTTCTGGTTGTAATCTAATATAATTGTTTTCTTTATAAAAAGTTTTAACTGTTGCTTCATCTTCTATTAATGCTACTACAATTTCTCCATTTCTTGCTGTGTTTTGTCTTTTTACTAATATGTAATCACCATCTAAAATTCCGGCTTCTATCATACTTTCTCCACGTACTGTAAGCATAAAACTTTCGCTATTTCCAACAAAGTCAATTGGAATAGGAAATGTATCTGTAACATTTTCTACTGCAAGTATTGGAGCACCTGCTGTAATTTTTCCTATTACTGGTACATCTACTAATTCTCTACCATTATATAATGGTTTAGGACTAGATTTTTGGCTATCTTCAAGACCACCTTTTAATACTTTTAAAGTTCTTCCCTTTTGGTCTTCTTTTTTAATATATCCCTTTTTAGAAAGTTTTGCTAAATAACTATGTACTGTAGCAGTTGAACTTAAATCTACAGCTTCGCCAATTTCTCTTACTGATGGTGGATATCCTTTTTCTCTAATTTGTTTGTCTATAAATTTTAATATTGCTCTTTCTCTTTTATTTAAATCTGTCATTTCACTTTCTTTCATATAATCACTCCCGAACATATATTTTGTACTATAGTATCATATAAAAAAGTAAATGTCAAACAAAAGTTTTGTTTTTATAAAAAAAAATGGTTTGATTAATCAAACCATTCCATTTCCCAATCTATAAATCTAACTGTGTCTCCTTCTTTTATTCCCATTTGTTTTAGTCTTTCTTCTACTCCTAAAAATCTAATACTTTTTTGGAAATAATATAAAGATTCGTTATCTTCTAAGTTTGCTCTACTCATTATTTTTTCTATTGCAGGGCCTTCTACTATATATTCTCCATTTTCTTTTCTTACTTCAAAGCCTTCTCGTTCTTCTTTTAATGTGTATATTTTCTTTTCTTCGCCCTCTTCTATTTCTTCTTTGGGAAGTGTGTTTAAAATTTTAGATACATATGCAAATAACTCTTTTAATCCTTGATTTGTTGCTGCAGATATTTTAAATATTTCCATATTATTTTCTTTTGCTAGCTTTTCTAACTGGTTGTATAAATTTTTGTCTTGCATAACATCAATTTTATTAGCTACTATTATTTGCTTTCTTTGACTTAATTTTTCACTGTATTTTTTTAATTCTTTATTTATAATTTTAAAATCTTCTACCGGATTTCTTCCTTCTGAACCAGATGCATCTATTACATGTAATAATAATCTTGTTCTTTCTATATGTCTTAAAAATCTAAGCCCAAGTCCTGTTCCTTCACTTGCACCTTCTATTATTCCAGGTATATCTGCTAGTACAAAGCTATCACCAAATTCTGTTTTTACAACACCTAAATTTGGTTCCAGTGTAGTAAAATGATAATCTGCAATTTTAGGTCTTGCTGATGTTACCACTGATAAAATTGTAGATTTTCCGCACACTCGGAAATCCTATTAATCCTACATCTGCTAAAAGTTTTAGTTCTAGTATAACTTCTTTTTCTAATCCTTTTTCTCCATCTTGTGCAAATCTTGGTGCCTGCCTTGTTGATGTTGCAAAATGAGCATTTCCTTTTCCGCCTCTTCCTCCTGGAAGAATAAGCTCACATTGACCTTCTTTTGATAAATCTGCAATTAATTTTCCTGTTTCGCTATCCTTTATTATAGTTCCTCTTGGTACTTTTATATATAAATCTTCTCCAGACTTTCCATAGCACCTATTTCCACTACCATTTTGCCCGCTTTCAGCTTTGTATTTTTTATTATATCTAAAATTTATTAATGTATTGGCGTCTGGATCAACTATAAAGTATATATCTCCACCTTTGCCACCATCTCCCCCATCTGGTCCTCCTGCTGCTACATATTTTTCCCTTCTAAATGTAACTGCACCATTACCTCCGGTTTCCTGATTTAATTATAATTTTTGTGTAATCTACAAACATATTTTTCTCCTATAAAATTCCTATTTTGTTTTTTACATCTTCTAATGTTTTTGCTGCTATTTTTCTAGCATTTTCTGCACCTTTTGTATATATTTTTTCTAGATATTCTTTATCCTCTAAAATTTGTTTATATTTTTCTTGAACTGGTTTTAATCTATCAATTACTGAATTTGCAACTGCTATTTTAAAATCTCCATAGCCTTTTCCCTCAAACTCATTCTCTATTTCTTCCATTGTTTTTCCAGTAATGCATGCATATATCTGCATTAAATTGCTTACTCCTGGTTTGTTTTCTGGATCAAATTTTACTTTGTTTTCTGAATCTGTTACTGCTTTTTTAAATTTCTTTATTATTACTTCTGGTTCATCTTCTACAAATATTACATCATTTAGGTTTGTAGCGCTTTTGCTCATCTTGCTTGTTGGATCTTGAAGTCCCATTATTCTCGCACTTTCTTTTCTTACATAAGCTTCTGGCACTACAAATGTTTTTCCATATATTTTATTAAATCTTTCTGCTAAATCTCTTGTTATTTCTAAATGTTGTCTTTGGTCTTCTCCTACTGGAACTAAGTCTGCTTGATATAGTAATATATCTGCTGCCATTAGTGCTGGATAAGTAAATAAACCTGCATTTATATTATCTGCATGTTTTGCTGATTTATCCTTAAATTGTGTCATTCTAGATAATTCTCCCATATATGTATAACAATCTAATATCCATCCAAGTTCTGCATGTTCCTTTACTTGTGATTGAATAAATAAAGTATTTTTTTCTGGATCTAATCCTGCAGCTATATATGTAGCAAGTATTTTTAAAGTATTATTTCTTAATTCTTCTGGATTGTTTCTAACAGTTAGAGTATGAAGATTTGCTATCATATAATAGCAGTCATATTCTTCTTGCATATGTACCCAATTATCTATTGCTCCTAAATAATTTCCAAGTGTAAGTTTTCCTGTAGATTGTATTCCACTTAGTATTACTTTTTTACTCATAAATTTTCTCCTTTCGCATTTTGCAATTTCCAATTTCTATAATATTATATATTATTTTTTATATTATTACAATATAAATGTTTTGTGGTAGTTGAATAAATTTTGTATAAACACTCCAATCGCATCCGGTGCTCATAAATTGATGTGTTTTAACTGTATTTTATTAGTATCCTGCATATTTAAATGTAGAGTAGCGCGAAGAGATTTTCATTTATATTTTACGAACGGGTTACGGGTGGGGACCGACAAGTTATAGTCTGTTGCACAAAATCAAATCCGCTTGCAGGTTTTGTGCTACAGACTATTACGCAGTTGGGGCGCGTGAGATAAAATATAAATAAATCTCTGGGAGCGGCTTTATTAAGTTTCAACAATTCAGGAGATTACCAAAATACAAAAACTCTTCAAATATAATTTTGAAGAGTTTTTGTATTTATTTATTCTGCATCTACTGGGTAAACACTTACTTGTTTTTTGTCTTTACCTTTTCTTTCGAACTTAACTGTTCCATCAACTAATGCAAATAATGTATCATCACTACCTTTATCTACATTTGTTCCTGGATATATTTTTGTTCCTCTTTGTCTTACTAATATATTCCCTGCAAGAACAAATTGTCCATCTGCTCTTTTTACACCTAAACGTTTAGACTCACTATCTCTTCCGTTTTTAACACTACCTTGACCTTTTTTATGTGCCATTTATATTCACCTCTCTTAAAATTGTAATCAATTTATTTGTTTCGTTATTTTAAATTTCTTATTTAGCTTCTTTTGCTTCTTTAGCAGCAGTTGTTTTAGCTGTAGCTGTTTTTATTGAAGTAATTTCAACTTTTGTATAAGGTTGTCTATGTCCTTGTTTCTTTCTTTCATTCTTTTTAGGTTTCATTTTGAAAACTATTATTTTTTTACCTTTTCCATGAGAAACTACTTTTCCTTCTACTTTTACACCTTTTACATAAGGATTTCCAACTTGTACTTTTCCATCATCAGATACTAATATTACTTTATCAAAAGTAACTTTTTTACCTTCTTCTACGTCTAATTTTTCGAAAAATACTACGTCTTTTTCTTCTACTTTGTATTGCTTTCCACAAGCTTCAATTAATGCGTACATTCTTTATACGACCTCCATTTTATTAATACTCGCTAAGATTAAACCTAGGTAACTATTACTTAAATAGTTTTTAAACCTAGCTTATGCGGCTTACAGATGAATATTTTACCATAGTTTATAGTGTTTGTCAAACACTTTTTTATCAAAGTTAAAAAATTCAGGACAGTCCCCTTTTGCTTCCATTCGGAACAAAAGAGGGACTGTCCCTAGAATTTTTATTTTAATTTCATTGATAAAAGTTTCGATATTCCATTTTCTTCCATTGTTATTCCATAAACTGTATCTGCCGCTTCCATTGTTCCTTTTCTATGTGTTATTACTAAAAATTGTGTTTCTTTTGTAAACTTCTTTAAATATTCTGCAAATCTGTATACATTTACATCATCAAGTGCCGCTTCTATTTCGTCTAGTACACAGAATGGTGCTGGATTTATTTTTAATATTGCAAATAATAATGCAATTGCTGTAAAAGCTTTTTCTCCTCCTGATAAAAGTGTCATATTTTGCAGTTTTTTTCCTGGTGGCTGTACTTCTATGTCTATTCCACATTCTAATATATTCTCTTCATCTGTAAGTTTTAATTCTGCTTTTCCTCCGCCAAATAATTCACTAAATACTTCTCCAAAATTTTTGTTTATAACTTTAAATTGTTTTTCAAATTGTTCTTTCATTATTTTTGTCATGTCTTGAATTACTTTTCTAAGTTTTGCGCTTGCATTTTCTAAGTCTAGTCTTTGTTCACACATAAAGTCATATCTTTCTTTTGTTTGTCTATATTCTTCTATTGAGTCTATATTTATACTTCCTAGTGCTTTTATTTCTTCTCTTAAATGTTTTACTTTTTTAGTTGTTTCACTTACATTATCTGGTTTTTTATACTCTTCTCCAACACTATTTGGAGTAATTTCATAGTCTTCCCACATTTTATTAACTATTTGTTCTAATTCGTATTCTATCTTAGATTTTTTTACTTCCTGTTTTGTTATTTGTGATTTTAAATCTTCTATTATTTTAAATTGATTTGTAATTTCTTTTTCTGTTTTTGAAAGTTCTTCATTTTTTAAAGTTCTTTCTTTTTTTAACTCTTCTACTCTGCTTCCACTTGTTTCTACTTCTTGCTTCATTTGTTCGATTTGCTGATTTAAAGTATTTATTTGTTCCTCTAATATTTTATTTTCTTCTAATAGTTTTTCTCTTAGTTCCTTTTTATTTTCTATACTTATTTTATTGTTTTCTATATCTTGGTCTATCCTTTGAAGTAATTCATCAATTGAGCTATTACTTTCATCAAAAGAACTAACAGATATTTTTAAATTTGTAATATCAAAATTTAAATCATCTATATATTTTTGATTATCTTTGTTATTGTCTGAAAAAGCTTTTATTTCTATATTAAGCTTCTCAATTTCTTTTTGCATTTCTTCTATCTCTTTTTCTAATTCTGCTCTTACTTTTATGCTTTGTTCTTTTTCTTTATCTATTTGTTTTAACTCTTCTCTTAAAGAATTAAGCTTTGTTTGTAATCTTTCAATATTCTCTTCTATTGATATCACTTTTTGTTTTTCTGTTGCATAAACAATTTCTGTATCTTGCATAATATGTTCTAAACTAATTACTTCTTCTATAACATCTTCCTGAGATTTTTCATAATTTGCTTTTTCATTTTCTAAATCTTCTATTTCTTTAGTTAATACTTCTACTTCTTTTTCTAGTTCTTTTATTTGTGTAGTTCTTCCTATTATATTGTTAGATTTTACTGCAGTTGAACCACCACTTATTGCTCCACTTGGATTTATTACATCTCCTTTTAATGTAACAATTCTAAAAGAATAACTATTTTGTCTTGCAAGTATTATTGCTGTTTCCATATCATCTACTATTACTGTTCTTCCAAGTAAATTTAAAATTATTCCTTCATATTTTTTATCTACTTTTACTAGGTCAGAAGCAATTCCTATTACCCCACCTAAACGGTTTTTTATTAATTTATCTACTTTTTTTCCTTTTACAGAAGAAATAGGTAAAAATGATGCTCTTCCTAAATTGTTTTTTCTTAAATGCTCTATTAATTTTTTTGCATCTTCTTCTGTTTCTGTTACTATATTTTGAAGGACTTGTCCAAGAGTCATTTCTATTGCAGTTTCATATTCTTTTGGAACTGATATAATATTTGCTAAAACCCCATGCATACCTTTTTTTAGACTTTCATCCCTTTCGCAATCCAATAATAAAGTTTTTACACTTCTTGCATATCCTTCTTTTTCTTTTTCCATATCACTTAAGAATTTTAATTTTGATTCTTTAACTCTTAAATCTGTTGATAGTAAATTTATTTTATCTTGATATTTCTTTAATTTAGTAATACTTACTTCTCTTTTTTTATTTATTTCTTCTAAATTCTTTGTAGTCTCGTTTCTTTTGGCTTCTATTTCATAAAAAGTTTTAGATATTTCATCTTTTTCTAATCTTTTTTGATCTAATTCAGAAATAGTATCTGCTATCTCGTTTTTTACTGTTTTTTCTCTTTTTTCTAAATTCTCATAATTTACTTCTTGAGTATTTATAGCAGTTGCTTTTTCATATTTTAAATCTGTATTTTCTTCTACTTTCTTTTTCTTTTCTTCTATT
>JAZSCD010000117.1:0-2650 GCA_045602745.1 Clostridia bacterium
AAGAAAAAGTTACAAGAAGAAGAGTAGGACGTGGAATCGGTTCAGGACTTGGTAAAACATCAGGAAGAGGGCATAAAGGTCAAAAAGCTAGATCTGGTGGTGGAGTTAGACGTGGATTTGAAGGTGGTCAAACACCATTATATAGAAGATTACCAAAAAGAGGATTTAAAAACATCCATGCTGCAAATTATACAGAAGTAACTTTAACAATGCTTAATAATAGTAAATCAGAAGTAGTAAATGCAGAAAGTTTAATTGCAGATGGAATTATATCAAAGGCTAATGATGGTATCGTTGTTTTAGCTACTGGAAAATTAGATAAAAAATTAACAGTACAAGCAACAAGATTTACAAAAGCTGCTAAAGAAAAAATAGAAGCAGTTGGTGGAAAAGCAGAGGTGATTTAATTGTTTAAAACATTAAAAAATGCTTTTAAAACACCAGATATAAGAAAAAGACTTTTATATACTTTATTGTTAATAGTATTATTTAGGTTAGGATGCTATATAACAGTTCCAGGTATAGATACATTAGCTTTAAGTGAATTAACATCTGAAACAACTACGAGTTTAGCAGGACTTATTGATATAATATCAGGAGGAGCTTTTTCAAGATTTTCTATATTTGCGATGTCAATAAGCCCATATATAACAGCATCAATTGTTATACAATTATTAGGAATGGTAATACCTTCTTTAGAAAAACTTATTAAAGAAGGTGGAGAAGAAGGTAAAGCAAAAATGAATAAATATACAAAAATGCTTACATTAGTATTAGCGCTAGTAGAAGCAATTGGTATATATATGTCATATAGTGGTACATATTCAGCATATGGAGTATTTATAAATCCAGGATTTGCAACAGGAGTATTAATAGTATTATCTTTAGTTGCAGGTACTGCACTACTTATGTGGCTTGGAGAACAAATTACAAACAGAGGTATTGGAAATGGGATTTCTGTAATTATCTTTATTGGTATAATATCTTCGCTTCCTTCTGCAGTAACAACAATATATGATTTAATAATGGTTCCAATATATAGTGGTTATACTATACTAGGAAGAGAATTTTCAACACAAGGATTATTAATATCTTTAGGAATAATAGTAGGAGCAATACTATTAGTTGCAGGTGTTGTATTTGTACAAGAAGCTGAAAGAAGAGTTCCTGTACAATATGCAAAAAAAGTTGTAGGTAGAAAAATGTATGGTGGTCAAAATACTCATATACCATTAAAACTTGCAATGGCAGGAGTAATACCAGTAATATTTGCATCATCATTTATGACATTTCCAGCAATGATTATACAAATGTTTAATGCAAATATAGCAACACAAACTGGATTTTGGGCTACAATATATAAATTCTCAATGGCAACATCAACATCACAATTTGGCATAGGATATACAATTGCAAATGCTATTGTTTATTTGTTATTGATACTTGGATTTACATATTTCTATACATATGCAACATTTAATCCAGCAGATGTATCAAACAATATAAAGAAAAATGGTGGATTTATACCAGGAATTAGAGCTGGTAAACCAACAACAGAATATTTATCGAGCATATTAAGTAAATTAACATTATTTGGAGGATTATTCTTAAGCGTAATAGCAATTCTTCCAATGCTAATGAGTTTTACAGGATTAAATGTAGCTTTTGGAGGAACATCTATACTTATTGTAGTAGGTGTTGCATTAGAAACAGTTCAACAATTAGAATCTAGATTAGTTATGAGACATTATAAAGGATTTTTAGAATAAAACGAATGAAAAGCGGCATCTTGCACATTTTGAATGTCAACAAATTTTTTCGATGTATAAACATACACCTGCAAAATTTGTCTAATTCAAAATGCGCGAGTATTCCACTTTTGCTTCGTTTTATATTAATGTAAATAGAAATAATGTAGGGGTCAGGTTCCACCCTGACCCGAAACCACAATGAAATATTAATGGGCGAGGGTGGAACCTCGCCCCTACAAAAAAATATAAAAGGAGAGATGTAAAATGTTCATCGTACTATTAGGTGCACCAGGAAGTGGAAAAGGAACAGCAGGAAAAATAATAGCAGAAGATTTAAAATTGGCACATATATCAACAGGAGATTTATTTAGAGAAAATTTAAAAAATGCAACAGAATTAGGAAAAGAAGCAAAACAATATATGGACAAAGGAGAACTTGTTCCAGATGAAGTAACAATAAAAATGTTAAAAGAAAAATTAAAAGAAAATGATGTAGAAAATGGAGCAGTTTTAGATGGTTTTCCAAGAACAGGACTTCAAGCAGTTAGTTTAGATAATATGCTTGCAGAAATGGATGCAAAAGTAGATATGGCATTAAATATAGATGTTCCATTTGATGAAATAGTAGAAAGAATAGCAAATAGAAGAAGCTGTAGAGGATGCTCAGAAATATATAATGTAGTATTTAGCCCTTCAAAAGTTGAAGGAATATGCGATAAATGTGGTGGAGAATTATATCAAAGAGAAGATCAAAAACCAGAAGTTGTAGAAAATAGATTAAAAGTATACAGTGAATCTGCAGAAGAATTAATAAAACACTATGAAAATGCAGGAATACTTTACAATGCAAAGGCAGGAGATAAGCACAAAAAAACATCATATGATGTAGCAAAAGAAGT
>JAZSCD010000118.1:0-7688 GCA_045602745.1 Clostridia bacterium
AGAAAAATACACAGTAAATAAAAACGGAAGAAGAACTTATTTAACACAACCAAATACAGTTTGTAGTAAAGATGTTTCTACTTTAATATGGGAGAAAAATCAACAAAATATCAAAGATAAAATGCAAAATTTAGTAACACAAGTAAAAGACCATTTTATTTCAAATGATGATGGGAGATGATGAAATTGGATATAAAAACAAATAGAAAAAATGTATTAGAGTATTTAAAAGAATTTAAAAAACTTATACCAAAAAGAAATTCAATATTTTCTAGAAGTAATGCTGTTGATACTTCTAGATTAGAAGATATAAAAGATAAAATTGAAATATTTTCTGAAAGGGGAACATTGATTTCTCCTATGTCAATTGACAGAAATAGTATAGATACTTATATGGAAAATGTAAGTTTAGTTAAACAATTTCAAAGTGAATTAAGATTAGAAACAATAATGGAATCTGAAATATTTAGGCAAACAGAAAATGCTAGAAATACTAGAAGAATATTATTACCTAGTGTAATGGAAAATAATTCACATATAATGGAAAACTATGATAAAATGGTAGCATATTACTTATTAATGGGTGGAGATAAACCAATAGAAAGATTTTCAAGGGTTGAAATGTCTATGAAACAATATGGTGTTAGTCCAGATATTCGGTATAGCTATAATGAAATATGGAGATGAGATAACAACAAAGTTAGAAGAACTAGCTACATCAAAAACGAAATCTCCAAAAGAGTGGGAATTTTTCAAAGGTCAAGTATTACATAGTTTCATGACTGCAGAAAAGATTGGAAATAGAAATGTAAATTTAGAAGAACATTCTAAATGGGAAGAAAGATTGATAAGATTAGGCATTCTTGAAAGAAAGCTTGATAAAGAACAAGAACAAACTTTTAGAGAGTCGATTAAATATGATGTAACAAATATAAATACAAAGACTGATAAAGACGAAGATAGGGAAAAAGTTGCTTTAGAAAGTGCTTTATTGAGAAAGGCAGAACAACAATATATTGATACAGGAGTCGTTCCATTAGGATATAAAAAAGATGAAAATGGTAAAATTGTTAGAATTTTACCTAAAATTGAAAATACAAGAACAGATAGATTATCGGCAGGAAATAATTTATCAGCTACAGCTAAAAAACAAAAGACACAAGAATTAACTCATTAAATAAGAGGTAGATAGTTATGAGAAATAAAAAAGATAATAATATTATAATTATCTCTGCTATAATTTCCTTTGTTATAGGGATTGCTTTTTTAATATATTTTTTAAATTATTACAATATAAAATTGACAATTATAATTAAAATAGTTATTGCTTTATTAATTATAGTACCAATTTTGTATATTCCATATAGAATAGCAAAACAAAAAAAACAACTAATAGACGAATTATTTATAGTAGATATATCTAGTAAATGCAATAATGATGAACATATAAGAATAACAGAAAAAAATATGTTATTTAAATATAAAAGTGTTATAAAATATTATTATATTTTTCCAAAGTTATTTTCAGCTGTTAGTTTAAAAGGAAAACTATGGGAAACTCCAACATATGATATAGTTAGTAAAACTCAATTATCAGGCAATGAACTAACTAATATAATAGAAAAAATAGATAAGTTAAATAACAATGTAGATGGAGATATTATAGTAAATTATAGAGGAAATAAGAAATTTATAAACAGTAATGATATAAATAATATTTTCAAAAGTTATTCTATAAAAATATAGTAAATATTAAAAATTAATAACTTTAAAAATATATTATTTATGTTACAATATATATACAGTTGATGAACGGAAATTTTTTTGTGCTAAATGTGGGAGTATATGTAGAAAAAATGTGCTATTTTTTCGCAAATAAGTACCGCTAACGCACCAAAAAATAAAACACATGCAAAGTATGTGTTTTATTTTTTTGACGTTTTAAATCAGGGAGAGGAATATTAATAACAGTAAAAATGAATACTAACCTTAAAACTTGAAAATTATGTCAAAATGATATCTGTTGAAATCTTGTATACAAAATTTATTAAATAACAATTGAAAACAATAAACTATTATGTTATACTGTAATCTATTCTACCCAGGTACAGGGTATAAAATGTACTATTAGTAAATGGAGGATATATGGCAACAATGCTAGAACAGACGTTAATGAGAGAATTAAGGGAAAATAAAAAAGATATCCTTAAAGCTCTTGAATTGAATGGTTGTGTTAAATATACAATTGAACTTCAAGAAGAACCAGGTGAGGTGCTCATAACACGTTGTATGACATCAGAGAATATTGAAAAAGCTGTTAATAAAGCAGTTTCATTATTGTTTCCGGGATGCAAGGGCAGTGAAATTAAAATATTTGATACTGTTCTTGAATTTAAAATTAATTAATTTCTCCAAGAAGCCTGCAAAGAAAAAGCGTCTTTGCAGGCTTTTAAAATGACAAACACAATAAGCTAAACTATTGTTTTTATAAAAGATTTATTATATACTATAAAAAAAGGAGCTAAATATGAAATTTACAACACTATGTTACATAGAAAAAGACAATAAAGTTTTATTGCTATATAGAAATAAAAAACAAAATGATTTAAATGAAGGAAAATGGATAGGGGTTGGAGGAAAATTCGAAGAAAAAGAATCTCCAGATGAATGTTTAATTCGAGAAGTAAAAGAAGAGACAGGCTTAACACTTACTAAATTTAAATTAAGATGTTTAGTTACATTTGTATCAGATAAATGGGAAACAGAGCATATGTATGTATATACAGCGACAGAGTTTACAGGAGAAATAAAAGAATGTAATGAAGGCATTTTAGAATGGGTAGATAAAGATAAAATGTTAGAACTTCCAACATGGGAAGGAGACCGATTATTCTTAGAAAAAATGAAAGAAACCGAAGAATTTTTTACAATGAAAGTAGAGTATAAAGGAGATAAGCTAGTTAAAGGAGAATAACACATGTCAATTGAAAAAGTAAGAGAGTATTTTAAAAAATATAATATGGAAGAAAGAGTACAAGAATTTGAAGAATCTAGTGCAACAGTAAAACTTGCTGCGAAAGCAGTTAATTGTGAACCTAAAAGAATAGCAAAAACATTATCATTTAAAGTAGAAGATAAACCTATATTAATAGTAGTAGCAGGAGATGCCAAAATAGATAATGCTAAATATAAAGCAGAATTTTCTAAAAAAGCAAAAATGTTAACATACGAAGAAGTATTAGAATTAATAGGACATCCAATAGGAGGAGTATGTCCATTTGCTATTAATGAAGGTGTTACAGTATATTTAGACGAATCTTTAAAAAGATTTGAAACAGTATATCCAGCTTGTGGCAGCAGCAATAGCGCAATAGAACTTACAATAGAAGAATTAGAAAAATATTCAAATTTTTATAAATGGGTAAATGTATGTAAAGAATGGAATTAATAAAAAATAAAAGTTCTCAGGAGGTGTTAAACTGAGAACTTTTTTGGTTAAGTGCCAAAAATGATTTTATGCTGCTGACGTGTCATCGGAAAAAACGTAAAAATCTTTTCTGCGAATGTTTCTCTAGCAAAAACTTTGTGCATTTCTGAAACTGCAGCAATAGATTCGGGAGTGTTTTCCTGAAAAGACAATTCTATGTATCTTAAATTAAATTCTGTTCTAGATACAAGAACTTCGTTATTACAACTTGTGTTCATAAAAAACTCACTCCTATAAATGAATTTACAATGAGATTAGTAAAAATTAGTTACACCTCAATACTAATTTTATAAGCATAATTGCTTGTAAACATAAATATATCATATAAAAATATGGTTTTCAATAAAAAGTAAAAATTAATTATTGTAGAAAAAAGCCGAACTAGGGGAAAAAGGGGCAAGGCCCCTTTTTCCCCAAGTTCGACTTTTATTGAGATTTTTTATTCATGACAAATTTTGCTATAAAGCGCAATACACCAAATACCAGCAATACCTACAAGAGTATATATTATTCTTGTTAGAGTTGATAAACTTCCAAAAATTGCATCTACTAAATTGAATTCAAATAAACCAACTAGTAGCCAATTTATAGCACCAACTATAACAAGTGTAAGTGCAAGACTATTTATAATTTTCATATTATAAACCTCCATTCTGATATGTTTTATATTATTGTATGTAAAAAAAATATAATTATTCATATTGCTACAAAATTATTGATTTTTAAGCATTTTTACAATATAATTTAGTAGTCAAATTGTGACAAGGAGAGAATAAATGTTAAAGAAAAATGAAGAATATATTGTAGATATAATTGATAATGGATTTCAAGGTGAAGGAATTGCAAAAATAGATGGAATAACTGTTTTTATTGACCAAGCAATAAAAGGTGAAAAAATTAAAATAAAAATTTTAAAAGTTCAAACAAATTTTGCATATGGTAAAATAATTGAAATTTTAGAAAAATCTAACAATAGAATAGATGAAGATTGCATTACATACAAAAGATGTGGAGGATGTAATTTAAGACATATTAAGTACGAAGAAACATTAAATATTAAAAAAGCAGTTGTAGAAAATTGTATGTACAAAGCATTAAAAAGAGAAATTAAAGTAAATGACGTAATTGGAATGAAAAATCCTTTATACTATAGAAATAAGCTTCAATATCCAGTAGGAGTTAATAAAGAGCAAAAACAAATAATGGGAGTTTATTCTAGTAGAACTCATAATATTATTCCAACTGAAGAATGTTTTATACAAAATAAAGAATGCCAAATTATAGCAAATGATATTTTTAAATTTGTACAAGAAAATAATATATCAGCATATAATGAAGAAACTTTAAAAGGAACTCTAAGACATATAATAATAAGAATTGGTGTAAAAACAAATGAAATATTAGTAACACTGGTTTTAAATGATAATAATTTAAAAAAGGAAAAAGAATTAATTAAATATTTAACAGAAAAACATAAAAATATTAAATCAATTGTAAAAAATTTTAACACAAAAAATACAAATGTAATATTAGGAGATAAAACAGAAGTAATATATGGAGATGGATATATTTACGATATATTAGGAGATTACAAATTTAAAATATCTCCACTATCATTTTATCAGGTTAATCCAATTCAAACAGAGATATTATACAACACTGCTATAAAATCTGTAGGGGTCGGCGTCCTCGACGACCCGAATAACAATATCGCGCTCGACTTGTATTGTGGGATAGGAACAATAGGAATATTTGCGTCAAAATATTTTAAAAAAGTATATGGAATAGAAATAGTAGAACAAGCAATAGAAGATGCAAAATATAATGCACAAATAAATAATATTGATAATATAGAATTCTTTGCAGGAGATGTAGAAAAGATTTTACCTGAAATTATAAAACGAGATAGTTTAAAACCAAATGTAGTATTTGTGGACCCACCAAGAAAAGGATTAGATAAAAAAACTATTGAAGTATTAAAAGAATTACAACCAAGTAAAATAATATATATAAGTTGCAATCCAGCAACACTTGCAAGAGATATTAGCTTATTGGAAGAAAAATATGAAATTAAAAGCGTACAACCAGTCGATATGTTTCCATTTACACGGACACGTGGAAGTCGTTTCGTTGCTAAGTATTAAGAAATTTCTTAAAAATCAAAAAATGTATAATAAAAAAACATAGGGTGGATGTAGTGGACATGTGATAAAAAACATAAAAAAATCTCTCAAAGCATTGAAAATAGCGAGAGTTTTTACTATCATATCTACGGGCAGACATAGTTATAGGACTAAGTCGGTCAGTAGATATATAATAAAAAAGATTAAATCCTTACATACTGTAAGGAAATATAAAATAATGACAGCATCTTGATATAAAATATTGAAAGGATTAAGGGAATCATATGGATTTTCAAATTGAAAAAGTAAGTAAAGAAAAATCAGAAATATTAAAGAATTTATTAGAATATTATCAATATGATTTTAATGTTTATTATAATGAAGATTTAAATGAAAATGGAAGATTTGAATTTATAGATATAGAACTGTATTTTGAAAATGAACATAATCAGGCATTATTTATAAAGGTAAAAGAGAAATATGCTGGATTTATATTAATAAGCAACAATACAAAATATTCAGAAGAAGCGATATGTATAGAAGAATTTTGGATTATGCCCAAATATAGAAAAGGAATGTTTGCTTTTAAAATTCTTAAAAAAGTATTTGATGAAATTAATGGGAAAATAGAATTTATTGTGCTTAAACGAAATGAAAGATGGCTTAAAACATTAAAGTACTGGATAGAAAAAAATTATAAAGTATTAAAAGAATGCGATATAGAAAAATGGGATGAACAATTCACATTGTTTTTAGTAGATACAGAAAATAAGTATTAATAAACATCACCATATTGACAAACAAAACAAAAGTTTGATAAAATGCTAACCGAAAGAGAGGTTAGTATATATGAATAAACTTCAATGTGATATTAAGAATTTAAAAGAATTAAAAAGTATGATTAAGAATGAAGTGCTAGAAGGTTATAGACTAAAAACTAATTTTAGTTCTGATGAATTTTTTGTAGAAATAGGCAGTATGATTATTATAGCTAAATCGATTTGTTTGGCAGATGAAGTTAAATATGAATTTGTATTAGATACGCAGTTTTTGTATTCTAAAGAGATAACTTATGAAGAAATTGTTATGATAAAAAAGGTTATTGATATATTAAAAAAATATAAAAAGTTAGCTATTTCAAGATTAAAGAAGTGGACTGTTGAAGAATATCTAGAAGATAAAAAGATAAGAGAAAAACAAAGTGAACAAATGCTTGAATATTTAAAGAAAGCCTTAACTAATAATATAAATACTTTGTAATGTACTTGGAGGTGATTAAAGAATGAAATTAGAAGAATACAAATCAGGCGAATATATAAAAATCAATGAATATAAGGCATTTATTCCAAGCAAAATAAATTACAACTGGGGATGGGACGATACCAAATTAGATAAACTATTAGCTAAAGCAAACAGACAAATAGGAGAATTAAACGCATATTCATTATTAATACCAAATGTAGATTTATATATAAAAATGCACGTAAAAATTGAAGCTAATAAATCTAGTAGAATTGAGGGAACAAGAACAACAGTAGAAGAAGATTTATTAGATATTACAGAAATTAATCCTGAAAAAAGAGATGATTGGGAGGAAGTACAAAATTATGTTAAAGCTACAAATTATGGAGTGCAAAGAATAAGAGAAGGCTTTCCAGTATGTACAAGACTAATTAGAGAAATTCATGGAATATTAATGAATGGAGTTCGTGGTGAGCACAAAACACCAGGAGAATTTAGAATATCACAAAACTGGATAGGGGGAAGTATGCCAAGTACAGCAATATATGTTCCGCCACCACATACAGAGGTTGCAGAATGCTTATCGGACTTTGAAAAATTTATAAATAATGAAGAGATAGATACACCAGACTTAATAAAAATTGCAATTTTACATTATCAATTCGAATCTATACATCCATTTTTGGATGGTAATGGAAGAATTGGGAGATTACTTATTCCATTATATATCCAAAGTAAAGGGATGCTTGAAAAATCCTGTCTATATATTTCAGATTATATTGAAAGAAATAAAGATACATATTATGATATGCTTACAAGAGTAAGAACTCATAATG
>JAZSCD010000119.1:0-6664 GCA_045602745.1 Clostridia bacterium
ATTCGGACGAATGGGGACAGACCCCTTTTGTTCGAATTACGGACAAAAGGGGTCTGTCCCCATTCGTCCGAATTTCAATTCAATCAATTACATTTTTCCCAAAAACAATAAAAATATGTACAAAATGGAATTTACACTTGAAAAAACAAAAAAAGATGATATAATATTAATAGTCAAAGAAAGTCAAAGTCAAAAAAGAAGGTGAATAATATGAGAATGTCAGATTTAATAGAAGAATTTATAAAAGATTTATTTAATGAAGAACAAGAATATATAGAAATACAAAGAAATGAACTTGCAGAAAAGTTTAATTGTGTACCATCACAAATAAACTATGTAATATCTACAAGATTTAGACCATCACAAGGTTATTATGTAGAAAGTAGACGTGGAGGAGGACGGACATATAAGAATAAAAAAAGTTAATATTACAAAAAGTAATTATTTAATGCATATAATTACTAATATGGGAGATAAAATAACATCAAACGAAGTAGACATTTTTATAAGTAACTTTTTATCATATAACATAATTAACAAAACAGAAGCAAAATTATTAAAAGTAGCAACAAGTGACAATGTACTTTCAGTTCCACAAGAATATAAAGATACACTAAGAGCAAATATATTTAAAAATATGATACTTAATCTTGTAGAAGATTAAAAAATGTAAAAAACAAAAAAATGAAAACGTGGAGGGGCGGACGACCCTGTCCGCCCGTAAGATAATAATACAAAATTTGTTTAACAAATTTTGAAAGGAGATGATATTTATGCTATGTGAAAAATGCAATAAAAATGAAGCAAGTATTAAATATACAGAAATAATTAACGGAGAAAAAACAGAAATGATGTTATGCGAAAAATGTAGTCATGACTTAGGTTTAGACAATATTAATTTTAACATGCCAATAGATTTTTCTAGTTTTTTTGGAGGATTAATAGATGATTCAGAATATAATTCACAACAAGTTATGCCTTTGTTTCAAACTGTAAAAGAACTAAAGTGTAATAATTGCAATATGACTTATGATGATTTTGTAACTATAGGAAAATTTGGATGTGAAGAGTGCTATGAGGTATTTTCTCCAAAAATAGACTCTTTATTAAAAAGATTACATGGAGATAACAAACATTTAGGAAGAAAAGGTATACGCAATAATGTAGGCGGCGCTGCCCACAGCGACCTGAAAAAAGGTAAAGAGATAAAAGATAAACAAGAAAATGAAAAAACAAACAATAAAGAAAACAAATTAGAACAATTACAAAAAGAGCTAAAGAAAGCAATAGCAGATGAAAGGTATGAAGACGCAGCAAAAATAAGAGATGAGATAATTAAAACGAGGGACATTCCTTAATCTATGAGGAATACCCGTCACTAAGGTTTGTCCCTCAAACCTTATAATAAAAAAGGAGGAGAAATACATGCTAAATTGGTATTTACAGTCAGGTACTGAAAGTGATGTAGTATATAGTACAAGAGTAAGATTTGCTAGAAATATAAAAGGAATTCCATTTGTAAGCAAATATACAAAAAAAGATGCTATAAAAATAATAGAAGTGATAGAAAATATAGTTTTAAATTTAGGATATGGATTAAGATTAATAAGACTAAAAGACTTAGATGATATAACTAAGTTAAGTTTAGTAGAAAAGCATTTAATAAGTCCAGAGTTTGCATATAATAAGGGAGAAATAGGAGCAATTGCTATTAATGATGATGAGAACATATGTTTAATGATAAATGAAGAAGATCATATAAGATTTCAAGTTATTTCATCTGGATTAGAATTAGAAAATTCATTAAATTTAGCAATGGAAATTGATAAAAAATTAGAGGAATTAATATCATATGCATATGATGAAAAATATGGATTTTTAACTAGTTGTCCAACTAATGTAGGAACTGGTTTAAGAGCTTCTGTGATGGTACATTTGCCAGCACTTGCTAAAACAGGAAATATAAAAAAAGTATTAGAAGTTGTTAATGGTTTTGATATGAATATTAGAGGGGTTTATGGAGAAGGAAGTAAAGTGGCACGGAGATATGTATCAAATCTCTAACAAACAATCACTTGGAATTTCAGAAGAAGAAATTATTAAAAATTTAAGAATAATAACAGAAAAAATAATAGAGCAAGAGCGCTTAGCAAGAAAAATACTTGCAAAAAAACAAATAGAATTGGAAGATAAAGTATATAGAGCATATGGAGTTCTTTCAAATAGTAGAAAATTAACATCAGAAGAATGTAATATTTTATTATCAGATGTAAAACTTGGAACAGATATGGGAATAATAAAAGAGCTAAATGATTTAAAAGTTAAGAAATTACAAACATTTACAAAACCTGCTAATTTACAAAAATATGTAGGACAAACCTTGGATACTTATGCAAGAGATATAAAAAGAGCAGAAATTGTAAAAGAAATAATTAATGGGTAAAGACGATTCTAGGGACTGTCCCTATTTTGTTTGTGGACAAAAGGGGACTGTCCTGAATCGTAGAATTTAAACGTTGTAGGGGTCGGCCTTGGTCGACCCGTATGGGAGTTTGTGTATTTAGGGCGGAGCAAGCCCCGCCCCTACAGATTTAAATAAAAATATAATTAAAAAGGAGAAACATTATGACATACAAATTTACAGCAAGGGCAGAAAAGGCTCTTGAAATTGCAAATGATATAGCAATAGAATTAGGACATAATTATATAGGAACAGAGCATTTATTATATGGATTAGTAAAAGAAGGGACAGGAATTGCAAATAAAGTTTTAGAAAATCAAAATGTAACAGAAAATGCAATTTTAGAGAAAATAGAAGAATTAATAGGAACTGCAGAAAAAAGGTCAAACCAAACTATTGGATTTACACCTAGAACTAAAAGAGTAATTGAAAATGCATTTAGAGAAGCTAAAACTCTTGGCTCTGATTATATAGGAACAGAACATTTATTAATTGGAATTATGAGAGAGGCAGATAGTATTGCAGTAAGAATAATGCTAGATTTAAATGTAAATCCGCAGAAATTATATAATGAAATAGTAAAAGTTATAAATGAATATGAAACTACAGAAGAAAAAAACAAAGTAAACACAAAATCTAATAGTTACAATTCTACTCCAATCTTAAATCAGTTCGGAAGTGATTTAAGTAAACTTGCAATTGAAGGTAAATTGGATCCTGTTATTGGTAGAAAAAAGGAGATTGAAAGAATTATACAAATATTATCAAGAAGAACAAAAAATAATCCATGCTTAATTGGAGAACCAGGTGTACGGAAAAACAGCAGTTGTTGAAGGCTTAGCCCAAAAGATAGTAGAAGGAACTGTTCCAGAAACTTTAAAAGATAAGAGGGTAGTAACACTTGATATTTCTGGTATGGTAGCTGGCGCAAAGTATAGAGGAGATTTTGAAGAAAGAATAAAAAAAGCATTAAAGGAAGTAAAAAAAGTAGGAGATGTTATTATTTTTATAGACGAGATTCATACAATTGTTGGAGCGGGGGCGGCAGAAGGAGCAATAGATGCAGCAAATATTTTAAAGCCACTTCTTGCAAGAGGAGAAGTTCAAATAGTGGGGGCAACAACACTAAACGAATATAGAAAATATATAGAAAAAGATAGTGCTTTAGAAAGAAGATTCCAACCAGTTACAGTTGAAGAACCAAGTATGGAAGATAGTATAGAAATATTAAAAGGACTTAGAGATAAATATGAAGCACATCATAATGTTAAAATTTCAAATGAAGCAATAGATGCGGCAGTAAAATTATCTAGTAGATATATAAATGATAGATTTTTGCCAGATAAAGCAATAGACTTAATAGATGAAGCTTCATCTAAAGTAAGATTAAAAACACATACAGAGCCAGACAAATTAAAAAAACTAGAAGAAAAGATTATTAAATTAGGAAAAGAAAAAGAAGAAGCAATAGCTATTCAAGATTTTGAAAAAGCAGCAGAACTTAGAGACAAAGAACATAAAGAAAAAGATAAATTGGAAAAAGAAAAGAAACTATGGAAAGAAAAAAATATTAAGGATGTTAGGAATATAAGCGAAGAAGATATAGCAGAAGTAGTTGCAAGTACTACAGGAATACCAGTTCAAAAAATTAATCAAAATGAAAACGAAAAACTTAAAAATTTAGAAAAGGCCTTACATGAGAGAGTAATAGGACAAGATGAGGCCGTGTCAGCTGTAGCAAAAGCTATAAAGAGAGGAAGAGTTGGTCTAAAAGATCCTAATAGACCAATTGGTTCGTTTATGTTTTTAGGTCCTACTCGGTGTAGGTAAGACAGAACTTTCTAAATCTATTTCAGAAAATTTATTTGGTGATGAAAATGCTATTATAAGAGTGGATATGTCAGAATATATGGAAAGCCATTCAACATCTAAAATGATAGGTTCTCCTCCAGGATATGTTGGGTTTGATGAAGCTGGAGGACTAACAGAAAAAGTGAGAAGAAAACCATATTCTGTAATATTATTTGATGAAATAGAGAAAGCTCATCCAGATGTTTTAAATATGTTACTACAGATATTAGATGATGGAAGACTTACAGATTCACATGGAAGAACAGTAGATTTTAAAAATTGTGTAATAATAATGACATCTAATATTGGGGCAAGATTAATTACAGATAAGAAACATTTAGGATTTGCAAGTGAGAATAATAATCAAACAGAAAAAGAATATGAAAATACTAAAAAAGAAGTAATAACAGAATTAAAAAAAGGATTTAGACCAGAATTTATAAATCGTATAGATGAGATAATAGTATTCCATAAGTTAACGGAAAAAGAGTTAAATCAAATAGTTGATTTAATGTTAAGTCAAATAAAGAAAAGAATTAGTGAAAAAAATATAAAACTAGAAATAGATAAAAAAGCAAAAGAATTAATAATAAAAAAAGGAACTGATACAAATTATGGTGCAAGACCACTTCGCCGTGCAATACAAAATATGATAGAAGATAAACTTGCAGAAGAAATTTTAGAAGGAAATTTAAAGTCAGGAGATACTGCAAAAATAACTGCTATGGATGAAGAAATTAAGATAAAGGTAAAAGCAATAAAAATGTAATTTGCAGGAATGTATTTGGTAATTGGAAATTTGCATTGTGTAGGGGCGGGTCTTGTGCCCGCCCAAAATACATTGTTTTAGACAGGCACAAGACTTGCCCCTACAAATCATAAAATTAAATTATGCAATTCAGTCTAAATCGGATTTACATGAATAATTACATCTGCAACATTATCTAAATTCTTTATATCTTTTTCTAAGTTATCAGCCAATTTATGGCTATCAAATGTAGACATGTTTCCATTTACAAAAATAGTTAAAATAATAATATATTTATATCCGAGAAGGAGTAGAACATAAATTTTCTATATATTCTATTTCTTTGTAATTGTGTACTAAAGTTAAAATAATATCTTTAGTATTTTCATCTATTGAAATATCCATAAGAACATTATAACTTTCTATAAAAATTTTAACTCCGTGAATAGCATATCCATATAGCAATTCCTAATCCAACTATTCTGTCAACCCAATAAAAACCTTTTGAGGCAAATATTATAGATATTAGAGTAAAAGAAGTTACAATACAATCATTAAAATGATCTTTAGCATTTGCTTTTAATAGAATATTATTAAATTTTTTATTTAATTTGTTTGTATAAACAAATAGACCTATTTTAATAATAATAGTTATAACACATACTATTATTAAATATACAGAATAATAAAGTTCATTTTTTAAAACAAGTGAAGCAACTGAATTTATTAGTAATTTTATAGATAAAATAATCATGGAGATACTTATTAATAAAGAAAAGATATATTCTGATTTACCGATGCCCAAAATTGTGGTTTTCATCTCCTGGTTTACTTGAAATTTTATTGCCTATAAAAGTCATTAAAGATGCAAAAATATCACTTGCACTATTTACACTATCTGCAATCATTGATTGACTATTACTAATAAAACCAACAAAAGCTTTAATTACAAGTAAAAATATATTTCCGATAATACCAAATAATCCAGCTAATTTAGTACTTTTAAATCTATCCATAAAAATCTCCTTTATAAAATATATATGATTAAATATTTCGTTTTATAAATTGTAATTTGTCGATGTAAATTAATTGCAAACGTTGTAGGGGCAGACGTCTCTGTCTGCCCGCAATTTTGTGCAATTTTTTCGGGCGGACACAGGGTTCCGCCCCTACAGATAAAAAAATACATTTTACCATGCAAAATTCAATTTATCTATTTTTAATAATTTAATACTATTATAACACAATAAAAAATAAAATCCATAACATTTGCCAAATATGGTACGATATGGTATAATAATTTTATACTTATGAAAAGAAGGTGCTAAAAATGATATTATTACTAATATATGTATTAATATTTATAATATTTGCATTAGTTTTATTTGCAATTGCACAAATTAAATTAGCAGGAATAAAAGTAAAAGATTTTTGGAGTTTTGTAGAAGCAAACCAAGTACTCGATAAATTATATGTTTTTGCAAAAAAATATGAAAAATTAGATGTTAGAGAACAACTTATTTTCTTAAAAGAAGCAGAAAGAGTATTTGATGCTTTCGATAAAGTACCTAATATTTTATGGGAAGAAGAATATCAAAAATATA
>JAZSCD010000120.1:0-5149 GCA_045602745.1 Clostridia bacterium
TATTCTATTTTGTCTCTTATTTTTTCAACCATTGGTAAATCTGTTTTTGTTAGGTCTCCCTCTTTATCTAATATATATGTAGCAATAAATGTTTTCATTTCTAGATTACTATTTTTTAATTTTGTTGATAATTCTTTTTCATTACATATAATAATTGTTTTTATATGGTCATGTTCAACAAAGTTATTTATATAACCTAAAATATCTATAACATCTACATTTGCTCTTTCTAAGTCATCAAAACATAAAACTTTGTCGTCTGTAGAAAAGAATTTGCTATAATCTACTTTATCTCCACTTTGTGTTACTCCAAAAAGATTTGCCATATCAAGACCTGTTTTTGCATATTCTGGTATTGATTGTTGTCCTGTTGAAGCCATATATTTTTTCATGTTCTTATCCATAAGTTGTGTAGTTTCTATAAATATTTTTTTGCTTATTTCCTCTAAGTTTGATATTCCATATAATGACATATATATTGTTGTATAATGTTTTCCATTTAGTTGAAGTGTTTCTATTTTATTTTTTATTTTATTATTCCAAAAATAAGTTTTTCCACTTCCCCATTCTCCATTTATCATTATTGCATAATCTGTATAGTCTGATCTTATATAATCTAATATGCTTTCTACTAAATCTTCCACTTTTATTCCTCCTTCAATCTTTTGCAATTGTTAATATTCCTATTTGCTTTGCTCCTGATTTTTTTAAGACTTTAGCACATTCATTTGCAGTACTTCCAGTTGTATATATATCATCAAAAAGTAATATCTTTTTCTTTATTACTTTTTCTATATCTTTTACAATAAATGCATTCTTAACATTTTTCTTTCTATCATTTTTATTTAAACTAGACTGAGATACAATATTTTTTTGTTTTATTAATACATTTTTTTCTAGTTTTAAATGTGTTTTATTTGAAATTAATTTTGCAATTAGTTCTGTTTGATTATATCCTCTTTCTAATTTTCTTTTTTTATGAATTGGAACCGGGATAATTATATCATATTTTTTTAAAAATCCACACACTTTTTCATTTTTTAATATTATTTTTGAAAAAGTTTTATAAAGATATGATTTATTATTAAATTTATAATCAATAATTTTCTTTCTTATTATATCATCATATCTAAATATGTGTATACTTTCATTAAAATACATTTTTTTATTTTTTAGTTTTAAATTAATTTCATGTTTTTTTAGTTTTAATTCACATTTTTTGCACAAAGCTTCTTTGCAAATTTTATCACAAAACCCACATGTAGTAGGATATATTAATTCTAAAATATAATCTAACATATTTCTCCTTAAAGTTTAGTTTTACAAAAAATAGGAACGAACTTAGTTCGCCCCCATTTATAATTTTTCTATATTTAATGATACATTTTTATTCAAAATAAATATCATTTTCTGCATAAGTTACATCTCCTGTAAACCAGTATCTAAAATCTTGATCTATAGGAACAATAGCATAAACAGATTTCCCATCAATCATACCACCTGCAACTGCTGTTAATGTTCCTGAAAAACTTATGTTTCCTAAATCATTTGTGTTTATTTTATTTTCAACATACATATTACCATTTTGCACTTTGTAAATTGCTCCATCTTCTACTGGTATACCATTACTATCAATAGTATTAAAACCAGCTGCATAGTCATTTCCAAACATAATTCTGTACCCTGATCCCATAGGCGCATACCCAATACCTTCTTCTAGACCACCAAAGAAAATATATAATAAGTTAGGTGTATTATCAAATTGCACTGGTATATTATTTCCTTCTCCGTCTTTCTGAGGAACATAAATTCCATTTCCATCTCGAACTGCTTTTATTCCCGTTGTAGGTATTGTAATTTCTTGATTACTTATTGTTGTTGCATAAAATGTTACATCATTCCATACATCTCCATTTTTTATTTGGGTTAATGGTGTTTTTCCAATTATTGTACTTCCTTTTCCTATTCCTATTTCTTCTAACCATGCTTTTTCTTTTTCGTTTACCGCATCTTCTATATAATATAATGTTCCATCCTTTGAAATTGTTAGTTTGTTTCTAAATTCTTCTTCTACTTTACTTGATAATTGTAATTGTTCAATTGTTATTGTATATCCTCCTGCTGGTGCCTTTCCTCCATTATCTGCTAGCTCTTCTGCTACTTTTAATGCTACTTGTTCTTTTACTGTAGCTGCATTTGTTTGGTATGCTGCTTTTTCTCCTTTTTCAAATAATCCTCCTGTTAGTGCTACATTTATTGTTACTCCTACTAATACTAGCATAACAATAATTGTGATTATTAAGGCAATTAATGTTATACCATTATTTTGGGCAGACACTTTGGCCTCCCCTACAGGTTTTGCATTTAATTTTGCTTTTTTCATTTAAAATCCTCTCTTTCTTTTGTGTTTTTAATAGATTTTAATTTATATTCATAATAAAACATCTATTTTTTTTAGTCAATACTTATTAAAAAAAATTCTTGAAAGAACGCATGTTCAAGGACGCCCCTCTCCTATATTTTTTTAAATACTCTATATATTCGGGCAGAGCAAGCCCTGCCCCTACATTAATTATATAATTTTGGTTTGAACAGCAACCCATATAAGGAATTTTTTTAAAAAAACTCTTGTATTATCTTTTAATTTATGCTAAACTATTAGATAGTCAGTTTATAAGCAAGGTATAGGAGGTGCGTACATTATGGCAAAATGCGCAATTTGTGAAAAATCATTAAATTATGGAAATAAACTTAGTATAACACGTTCACACATTAGTAAAAGAACTACAAGAACTTGGAAACCAAATTTAAGAACAATAAAAAGAATTATAGATGGTGAGCCAAAAAAAATTAAAGTTTGTGCTAAATGCTTACGTTCTGGTAAAGTAACAAAAGCATAACTTTTATAAAAGTATATAAGTTTAAATAAAAAAATAGGTATTAGACCTATTTTTTTTATTTATTTTATACTATAATTAAATAGAATTTTCTTATGTATATAATTCTATTTAACCCCAAAAATAAGTTTTACAAATCCTCTTAAAAATTTAGGAACTTTTTTTACAACAATTGTCATTTTTATGCACTCTCCTTTCAACAAGAAATCCAGGCTATTCCTAATGCCACTACTATAACTCCTATAATAAATAGCCAACCTGAAAATGGAAGTAATATAACAAGCAATACCCCAAGTCCAAACCCTATTAAACATACTGCCAATGTTTTTTTAAATAGTCTTAACATTATTACCTCCTAAAATGTTATTTTTATTATAATATATTAAATTTTATGTAAAAGGGTGATAGTTTTGAAAAACAATTATAAACATAATAGCTTTTTGAAAAATGTTATTAAAATAATTGAAATATTAAAAAATATATATCCAGATGCAAAGTGTAGTCTTGATTTTACTACTCCTTTCGAGCTTGGGATAGCTGTTATGCTATCTGCTCAATGTACAGATGAAAGAGTAAACAAAACTACTCCTTCTATTTTTGCAAAATATAAAACCCCTCAAGATTTTATAGATATAGATATTAAAACTTTGGAAGAATTAATTCATCCTTGCGGTTTTTACAAAACAAAAGCAAAAAATATTAAATTATACGCTCAAAAAATATTAGAAGATTTTAATGGTACACTTCCAAATGATATTGATAAATTAATTCTTTTACCTGGTATCGGTAGAAAAAGTGCAAATGTAATTATGCTAGAAGCATTTAATAATCCTGTACGGAATTGCTATTGATACACATGCAAAAAGAATTTCTAATAGATTGGGTCTCTCTTATAATACTGATCCAAGCAAAATAGAAAAAGATTTACTTAAAATAGTTCCAAAAGAATATTATAAAGATGTTAATCATTTATTAGTATGGCACGGTAGAAATTTATGTACTGCAAGGAAGCCTAAATGTAATGAATGTCCATTAGCTGATTATTGTAATTTTAGTAAACTAAGTATTGTATAAATTGTAATTTATTTTAATTAGTAATTGAATAATATAATATTTTATCATTCTCACCCAACTGCGTAATAGGCTGTAACACAAAACCTACAAGCGGATTTGATTTTGTGTAACAGCCTATAACTTGCCGGTCCCCACAGCGTTCACTCTAAAATATTATATTATTCAATTACAAATTTAAATCTAAAATTTGCAATTAATTTATACTCACAAATTACAAATCTTTCTATTTTTTCTAAAATTAAATTGACAATTTAATTTTGTAAATATATATTAATGTTATTAAAATATATAATGTTAAGGAGGATTTTTTATATGCCTAAAACTAAAATAAAATTTATAATTGCTCTATTCGTTCTTTCATTTGTACTGTTTAACACTTTATGCTTTGCAACAGAAAATAATGAAATTATACTTATATCTGAAGAAAATAGTAAAGAACAATTAAATGTACAAAACAATACCGAATATTCAAATTTATACATATCTCAAGATGGTGAATATAGTATAAAAAATACTATATCTGGTAGTGTTTTTGCTTCTGTAGAAGATTTTACTATTGATCCAAGTAATAATGGTGGTAAAATTATAGGTAATTTGTATGTAAAAGCAGATACAGTAAATATAAAATCAAATTTTAAATATTCTAAAGCAGAAAAAGATAACTTAGGAAATGCAAAATTAGAATCAGTTACTAACTTTTCTATAATAGATGGAAATGCCTTTGTTATAACAAATAAATTTGTATTAGAACCTAATTGTACAATAAATGGTGATTTATATCTTTGTGCAAATGAAATTGAATTATCTCAAAGTGCTGTTATTAATGGAAATGTTTTTATTATTGGTAATACTCTTGATTTTAACTGTAAAATTAGCGGTGGTGATTTATATGCAAATGTTAAAAATTTTAATATGAAATATTATGGATTTATAGATAGAGATCTTATACTTTCAGCAGAAAACGTTTTTTTAGAAGGATATATCTATAGAAATTCTTTTATAGATGCTAAAAATATTACCTTAACTTCTACATTTATTAATAATAAAGATTTAAATATAGAAAATGCTACAAATGTAATGTTTTCTGGTACAGTTAAAGAAAATGCAAATATAAAATCTAAAAATATTAATTTTAAATTTAAAGATGATAATAATAAAAATATAACTTGTTCTATACT
>JAZSCD010000121.1:0-5533 GCA_045602745.1 Clostridia bacterium
CTTGGAATGAATCTCCTTTAGGATTATATAAGGCAACAAGTACAACTACTTGTGTATTTACAGTTGGTGAAAGTCCTATAAATGAAGCAACATAAGTACCATCTCCAAGTCCTAGGTTTTCAGAAGTACCAGATTTACCACCAATTGAATATCCTTTAACATCAGCATATTTTCCAGTTCCATCACTTACAGCATAATCAAGCATATCCATAACTTCGCTAGCAGTTTCTTTAGATACAACTTGTCTTACACTTTTTGGTTCTATCGTAGTAATAGCTCCTGTATCTGTGTTTTTTATTTCTTTTACAATGCGAGGCTCCATTAGAACACCTTCATTACAAACTGAAGATATTGCCGTAACCAATTGAATTGGTGTAATTGTAAATCTTTGTCCAAACGACATTGTAGCTAAGTTAAATTCATTTATATTATTCTCATCAAAAAATATACTATTTGACTCTCCATAAAAATAAGAATTAGTTCTATTAAATAATCCAAAGCCCTTATAATATTTATACAATGTACGAGCTCCTAACTTTTGACCAAGCTGTATAAAAGCAGGGTTACATGAATTCGCAAGAGCTTCTTTTAAACTTTGATTTCCATGTGGCTCAGTATAATTCCAACAACGCATTGTCACTCCAGAAACATTTTCAGCACCTGAACAATAAAAATCAGAATGATTGTCAGTAGTAATTATTCCTTCTTCTAGTCCTGCTGCTGAAGTTATTATTTTAAAAGTTGAACCTGGTTCATATGTACTTTGCACAGCTGGGTTGTTCCACATATTAAATAACTCTGTGCTTTTTTCTTCTGAAGATAGAGTATCCCATTTTTCTTGCAATTCACTTGTGTTAATTGTATATGGTTCATTTAAATTATAGTCTGGATATGTGGCCATTGCTAAAACATCACCATTAGATGGATTCATAATAATTACATTTCCTCCATCTGCTTTGTTTTCTGTTACTGCTTGAGCAAGATATTTTTCTGCTATTGATTGTACATTTACATCTATTGTAAGTGTTACATCATTACCATTTTGGGCATCTACATATGATTTTTGTCCATTTGGAATTTCCCCATTAATAGAATCTGTTGCAGTTAAAATTTTTCCAGGTGTTCCGAGAAAGTATATCATCTAAGCTATATTCTAATCCCATTCTTCCAGTATTTTCTGCTCCTGTAAATCCTATTAGGTTTGATGCTAAATTATTATATGGGTAATATCTTTTTATATCATCTGTAACATTAATTCCTGATTTTACTTTATTATTTTCCATCCACTCTTCAAGTGCTGTTATTTTATCATTTTCTACTTTTGATGCAATAACAAAGGACTTCTTTGCTGTATTTATTTTTTCTAAAGTTTCTTCATAATCCAAATCAAAAATATCACTAAAAGCATGTGTCAAAACTTCTTTATTAACTTGTTCTCCATTAGAATATTCTACTTGTGAGGGATTTATAGAAACGGTATCAACCTCTGCACTAATTGCAAGAGCTTTACCTGTAGAATCATAAATAGTTCCTCTATTTGCTGCAATAGTTTTAGAAGATAATTGTTTCTTTGTAGCCGCTTCTTTAAGCTCTGCCCCTTCAATAAATTGTAAATATCCAATTCTAATAACAAGTAGCATTAGCAAAACAAAACCAGTAGCCATACAAGCCCTTAGTTTTTTTAATCCTGAATTATCTATTTTAACATTTTTCTTTTTTCTTCCCATTTTTCAACCTCGTTATGTTGTTAATTCTTTAAGAAAATTGTATATTATTGAGGCCTAAAAATCAATGCTAAAATGAAAGTTTTGTTTTAAAGTTTGGTTTAAATTAATAATAGGAGAAGCACTATTACTTCTCCTATTATTAATATTAATTCTATTCTATAAATTCTAAAGTATCTTCTATAATTTTGCCTAATTCTTTCCACTCTTGCATATACTCACTATCAACATCAAATGAATTTATAACACATTTACCATCTACAGAGTATATCCACATACAACAATAATATTTTCCATATTCAATTTGTGGTATATCCATATAAAAGCTTATTATTCCTACTTTTCTATCTTCTCCTATAGTTTGTATTATTTGTTCTTCCCAAGTTATATAATCACTCATATAAGTGTCAAAACCATATATTAATGCATCTAATGCATCTTCAATCTCATCGTTTTCAATATGATTATTAGTTATAGCACTAATCATATTTATTTTTCCATCTTTATATTGGTATACTTCTTTTGCTTCATATTCTACCATATTACTTAAGTTATATCTGGTGTTTATGTGTTCTTCTGATGCTTTTGTAAATTTATTAGGTATTCCTATATAAACCTTATCTTTTATAATTTCGGTTCTTTCTAAAAGTACATCTTCGCCACCAATATTAATATAATATGGATCTATAAATTCTGAATGTTGAGATTTTAAATATTTTCTTCCATCATCACATTTATAATAGTCATATAGAAAAGCTTTATATTTTTCTATATGTGTTCTTTCTTCTTTAGTATCTTTTATTGATAAAATAGGTCTATTGGTTGTAACTTCGCAATATGTAAAATCTAACAATATTAAAGCTCCTATTATCCCAAGTATTAAGCTTATAATTATTATTGGTTTTTTTATTTTTTTAACAGAATTTTTATAATCTTCTGCTGCTAAATGTTTTTTGTACATTTTATTTATTTTAATATCAGTTACTATATCTATAATAATGGCAGGAATAACTAAAATTAATGTTCCCCCTCCTACTATAAATCCCAAGGTTGCCTCAATTATTGTAATATCGTTTTCTAAATTTCCCATATTAACTAACAACAATAACATATTAATTATATATATAATACTTACTATATACAAAATTCTTCTATCTTTTAATATAGGATTTTTCTCTTGTCTTAGAGTTTTCTTAAATTCTCTTTTTTTCATTTTTAATGTTCCCTCCTTGTCTTATATGTAAATATTCTACTATAAAAAACAT
Source organism: Clostridia bacterium (assembly GCA_045602745.1). Taxonomy (GTDB): domain Bacteria; phylum Bacillota; class Clostridia; order TANB77; family CAG-508; genus CAG-452. The sequence continues at coordinate 2,990 of JAZSCD010000121.1, forward strand.
TAATTTTCAATAATTTATTTGTTTAAACAAAAGATTGCAATTTAAACTTTACTTTAAATATAGCTTATTGATATAATTGCATTATATAATTATAAGGAGAACTTAAAATGATAACTATCACATATATACTATCACAAATTCTTGCAATAATTTACTATATAATGTTTGCTGTAACATATTACATGAAAAATAAAAATACAATTCTTGTTCTAGGTGTAATATCTATTTTTATACATAGCATATCTTATGCATTATTAGGTGGATGGACTGCTGTAGCTATGGGAATAGTTGCAGTAATTAGAAATATAATTTTTATCTATGAAGAAAAAAAGAACAAGAAAAATATTTTTATATTATATACATTGTTTTTAATAACTATTGTATCAGGAATATTTACATATGATGGTATTATCAGTATCCTTCCTGTTCTTGGAACTATTTTATATACTTATTCTATTTGGCAATCAAATATAAAGCAATATAAATTAATTGGATTTATTACTGATGTTTTTTTAGTTATATATAATATGTATATTAAATCTATCTTCGGAGTAATTGCTGAATTTATATTAGCAATTTGTTCATCACATGGGTATTTAATTGATTTAAAGAATGATAAAAATTAATTAGTATATTTACCTACAATTCAGCAATAAAAACTACAAGCACTAATCTGTCTGTACGTTTTATAAGACTATTATTAAGTTTTTTAAGAACACCATTTTGTACAGTAATTGCTCAAGTTGTTTCTTCTATATGTCAAGTTGTTTCAATGAGTTTTATATTTAACAAGAGGTTTAGGATTGGTAAAAGTGAAAATGTAGAAATAAAATAAAGTGTTCACTATTATAATTAATTTTAGTGCACACTTATATTTTACTAATGTCCAGAGTGTACCGATGAATCAAACTCTTTAGAAGTAGCACGAGCCTTTTGTACACTACTTCCAACATATGGTACAATACCTTTAGAACTCTCATTATAATGTTTAGAACTTTTTATTAACATTGATGTTAAATATGGTGAAATATAGCTTTCACATTTATGATTTACACCATATGATTTTGCATGCCCACCAATTTCTACTGTAGCCTCTATGCTTCTTCCATTCATTTCTTTTCCCTTATCAAATGTCTGTTCTCTTCTATCTCCAAAAAAATCTATATCTGGCATAAATAAATCTCCTGATGGTTTTCCTTCGCATATATTCTCTATAGCAAGTGTTACATCTGTATTAAACCATGTGTTTCCAAGTTGAATTTGATTCCATGCATGTGTTGTACCGTTAGTAGTTTTACCAATTATAACTGTACTTTTAATATCAACACAACTCAAAACATTTCTGAATATTTCTGAATAGCCCTTACATATTGATTTTCCTGTTAATAATCCCTTTAATCCACTTGCATTTATCATTTCATTTGTAAAAGGTAGTGGTTTTTTGTTTCTAGTATCAGAATCATATTCAATTTTATCAGCAAGTTTAGCACATATCTGTGATGCAAGATGATAGTCAATATTTATTCTGTCCACATTTTCACTAATATCACTAACGTAAAGTTTGCTAATAATTTCATCATCTATAAATTTTCTTATTTGCCTATATGTTACTAAATCCATAGGACTTTGTTCTCCTTGATGTCTTTGAATTTGTCTGTTTTTTTCTATTATCCTTATACCTGCAACATTAAAATGTTTTTCAATATTATCTAGCTTTTCTAATGGTAATTGTCCTATATTATCAATAGTAATTATAATTGGTATTCCCTTATAATCTTTTTCTAGTCTAAGCATTTGTTCTACTGATTCTAATTCGCAATAATTAGCACATGCATTAGGAAATTTTCTACCAATACCTTTAATATCTCCATATTGAAATATATTGTTACCTTCAAATCTAAGTCTAAAATCTCCTATTTTATCTTGGGTATCTTTTATAATAAATCTATTTAAAGCTTGTATATCTTCTATACTAGATATTACTAATGCTTTATTAGTAATATAACTTATATCTTTTCCCTGTTTCTGCATTTCCTCTAGTGTTCTAAGCAAATCCGCTAACGGAAAAATATTTTTAAAAGCCTCGAATGGCAAAGCATATCTAATACTATACATTAATAATTCATATGGAGAAATAGTTGCTTTTATATCTTCTTTTCGTTTTCTTTGTACAAATGGATCGCTTTCATTAAGCCAACCCATATATAAATCATTTATTCTATCATAATTAATTTGTTTTTCACTTTTCATTTGTTCCACCTCTTTCCGCGGTTCTTTCAGTAATTGTTTATAAATTCTTTTTATTGAACATCAAAGAAAAATGTTACTGAGGTTAAAATGTGTACAACTACCAATTATATTATACTATATTTTACATTTTTTTGCAAATTTGATGCCGATTGCGTATGAGTTTTTTTCATTGGGGTTTTCCTTAGATTTCAATATTTCTAGCTACTAAATTATAATTTGATTCAAATTTTCTAGACTTAAACTAAGTTCAGTTTACTATATTATATATTATTATGCAACACTAATAAACCAATA
>JAZSCD010000122.1:0-4905 GCA_045602745.1 Clostridia bacterium
TATAAAGGAGGGTTTATACGCGAAGGAATAGATAAAGGAACTTTTAAAAGATTTAGAAATACTATAGGAGCAGTATATTCTTTAGAAATAGAGGACAAGCAGTATGAAAAAATTGTAGAGATAATAGAAAATATAAAGTTAAATAGAGAAGATTATAAATTTAATATTATAGGTTTATTTTCTGTAAGCATAAATAAAAAGTATAAAAAAGAAAATTCATTTTATTGCGCAGAATTTGTAAAATATTTATTAGAACAAAGTTTTAATAAAAGACTTTTACCAGAAATAGTAAAACCAATGGATTTTTTAGAATTAGATAATTTGGAATTAGTATACGAAGGAATTTTTAAAGATTATAATATTTCAGCAGAATGTGTAGAATTAATGTAGGGGCGGGGCTTGCTCCACCCACATAAAGGAGAGAAAATGTTAGAACAATTATCAAGAGAAGAATTACTAATTGGAAAAGAGTCAATAGAAAAAATAAAAAAATCAAAAGTAGCTATATTTGGAATAGGTGGAGTAGGTTCTTATGTTGTAGAAGGATTAGTAAGAGCAGGAATTAAAAAGTTTATTTTAGTAGATAATGATATTGTTTCTTTAAGTAATTTAAATAGACAATTAATAGCAACAACTAAAACAATTGGAAAGCCAAAAGTGGAAATTGCAAAACAAAGGATTTTAGAAATAAATCCAGAAGCAGAAGTAGATATATATCAGGAATTTTTTATGCCAGAAACTAAAGGAATATTAGACGAAACAGTAGATTATATAGTAGATGCTATAGATACCGTAACAGCTAAAATAGAATTAGTTTTAAGAGCTAATAAATTAGAAATACCAATTATATCTAGTATGGGAACAGGCAATAAATTAGATCCAACAAAATTTGAAATAATAGATATTTATAAAACTAGTGTATGCCCTTTAGCAAAAGTAATGAGAAAAGAACTAAAACAAAGAGAAATAAAAAAATTAAAAGTTGTTTATTCTAAGGAAGAACCAATAAAGATAGAAAAGAGTGAAGGAAAAGAAAAACAAGTACCAGGAAGTATATCTTTTGTTCCATCTGTTGCAGGATTAATAATAGCCGGAGAAGTAATTAAAGATATAATAAGTTAGGAGAGAAGAATATGTTTATATCAATAATTTTAATAATTTTAGGATTTGCTTTATTAATAAAAGGAGCAGATATTTTAGTAGATGGAGCAAGCAATATTGCAAAAAAATTTCATATACCAGAAATTATAATTGGACTTACTGTTATATCAATAGGAACTTCGCTTCCAGAGTTGTTTGTTAGCATAACTTCTGCATTAGAAGGATATCCAGATATGGCTATTGGAAATGTTATAGGTAGTAATATTTCAAATTTACTTTTAATATTAGGAGTAGCTTCTATAATAAAATCAATAGATTTTAAAAAAGAAACAAAGATAATAGAAATACCATTATGTTTTTTCATATCAATTATATTTTTTATAATTTGCAATATAGGACAAAATGTTACTAGAACAGAAGGTATTGTTTTAATTGTTTTATTTATAATGTTTATAATATATACAATAGTTATGGCATTTAAAGGTAAAGAATTTGAAGGAGAAAGTGAAAAAACAGAAAATAAAGATGAAAATAATAAAAAAATTTCTACTTTCAAGGATATTTGCTTTATTATACTAGGAATTATAGCATTAAAATTTGGAGGAGATTTAACAGTAGACAATGCAGTAAATGTTGCCAAAATACTTGGTTTAACTGAAAAAATAATAAGTATAACTATACTTGCAATAGGAACAAGTCTTCCAGAATTAGTTACAAGTGTATCAGCTGCATTAAAAGGTAAAAGTGATATTGCAATTGGTAATATATTAGGATCTAATATATTTAATATGTTATTAATAATAGGAACATCTGCTTTAATAAAGCCAATAGTTTATAATATTAGTTATAATAGAGATATGTTTATATGCATTATAGCAACTATTATTTTAATGCTGTTCCCACTTATACCACCAAAAAATAAAATGAGCAGAATGAATGGAAGTATATATTTTATTATTTATATAGGATATATGATAAGTTTGTTTTTAGTATAAAATGTGTAAAAAACAATTAATAATAAAAGGAGAGAAATATGAACAACAAGCGAGTATTATTAGGAATGAGTGGTGGAGTAGATAGTAGTGTGGCAGCAGTAATTCTAAAAGAACAAGGATATGAAGTAATAGGAATTACAATGAAACTTCTTAATAAGGAGTTTAGTGATAATGATGCAAAAAAAGTTTGTGATCATCTAAATATTCCTCATTATACTGTAGATTACACAGAAGAATTTAATAAAAATGTAATAGATGATTTTTGTAAATGCTATGCAAATTGTAAAACACCTAATCCATGTATAGAATGTAATAAATACTTAAAATTTGGTCTTATGTATAAAAAAGCAAAAGAGTTAGGATGTGATTTTATTGCAACAGGACATTATGCAAAAATAGAATTTAGCCAGATGTATAACAAGTATGTTATAAAAAAAGCAGATTCTATTAGTAAAGATCAAAGCTATGTTTTATGGAGTATTCCTAAAGATGTAGTAAGTAAAGTTTTATTTCCATTAGCAAATTATACAGATAAAATAGAAATTAGGAAAATAGCAGAAAAGTATAATCTACCAGTAGCAAATAAAAAAGATAGTCAAGATATATGTTTTATACCAGATGGTAATTATAAAAAATTTTTAGAAGAAAATTCTAATATAAAGCCAGTTCGAGGTAATATAGTAAATACTAAAGGAGAAATATTAGGAAAACATAATGGGTTATATTATTATACAATAGGGCAAAGAAAAGGCCTTGGAATATCAAATACTGTACCGCTATTTGTTCTAGGATTTAATAAAGAAAAAAACGAAGTAATAGTAGGAGAAGAAAAAGAGCTTTATAAAAAAGAATTATTAGTAGAAGATGTAAATATATTGTTATTTGATGAAATAAAAGAACCTTTAAAAGTTATGACAAAAACAAGATATTCTACAAGAGAATTTGCAAGTACAATTTATCCTATAGAAAAGGGGAAAATAAAAGTAGTATTTGATGAACCGCAAAGAGCAATAACACCAGGACAATCAGCAGTATTTTACATAGATGATGTATTGGTTCGGAGGAGGAAAAATAATTTAAACGATTTTAGAGACGATTCTAGGGACTGTCCCTCTTTTGTCCCAAAGGGACACAAGGGGACTGTCCTGAATCGTATATAAATTTATTAAAATAAGGAGAACAAAATGAAGGTAAATATTCCAAATTTTCTATATGAAATGTTAATAGAATCATATGGAGAAAATTTAGTAAATGAAATAATAGATGGATATACAAAAAACAGACCAACAACATTTAGAGTAAATACATCAAAAGTAGCAATAAATTATATAAAACAAATCTTAAAAGAATTAAAAATAAATTTTAAAGAAGTACCATGGAATGAAACAGCAATTATTATTGAAGATATAAAAGAAAATGAAATTAAAGAATTAGACATTTATAAAAATGGAGAAATATATCTTCAAAGTTTATCTTCTATGATACCACCATTTGTAGTAAATCCAAAAGAAGGAGAAAATATATTAGATATGGCTGCTGCTCCAGGTGGAAAAACAACACAAATGGCAAATTTATCTAATAACAAAGCTATGATTACAGCATGTGAAAAAAATAAAATAAGGCTAGAGAGATTAAAATATAACTTGGAAAAACAAGGGGCATCAAGAGTTACGGTTATGCTAAAAGATGCAAGAAAATTAGATAACTTTTTTTCATTTGATAAAATTCTATTAGATGCTCCGTGTAGTGGAAGCGGAACTTTAAATTTAAATCAAACGGATATAGAAAAAGTATTTACAAAAGAATTAGTAGAAAGATCAATTAAAACACAAAAAGAATTATTAAAAAAAGCTGTAAGAATTTTAAAAACAAATGGAGAACTTATTTATTCTACTTGTTCTATTTTAAAAGAAGAAAATGAAAAAGTAGTAGAAGAAATATTAAAATTAGGAAATGTAGAAATAGTTCCAATAGATGCAGAAGAATTTAAAGATATACCACTTCTGCCAGTAAACATAGAAGGAACAATTTGTGTGTGTCCAAATGAATTATACGAAGGATTTTTTGTCTCAAAGTTAAGAAAAAAAGCAATATAAAATAAATATTTTAATAGTAGAGTACTGTAGGGGCGACTAGTAGTCGCCCGAAACTACGAAGGCCTACTAAAAAAATGCATAAAGTATTTAAATTAGCAAATAATATATTTGAAATAGGAAAGGAGAGGAAACTATGGAAAATATATTAAATGATTTAAATACTTTTTTAAGTGATTTAAATGTTTTTTACCGAAAATTACAAAATTATCATTGGAATATTAAAGGTAAAGAGTTTTTTGTTATGCATTCTAAATTAGAGGAATACTATAACGAAATTAATACTGAAATTGATGAGGTAGCAGAACATATTTTAACATTGGGAGGACAACCTTTAGGAACATTAAAAGATTATATTAATGAGGCTAAAATTACAGAAGCGGAAAATAAAAAAGTTGATTCTAATTTAGTATTTAATGCGATAACAAAAGATTTTTCTACACTACTGCAAGATGTAGTAGAAATAAAAAAGAAAGCAGATGAAAACGAAGAGTATAAAACATCTGCATTAATGGATAATTTTATAGAAAGTTATTCTAAAAAATTATGGATGTTAAAGCAAAGCAATGAGTAACGCGTTGATTTTTATGTTAAATTGTGATATAATGCGCACTGATATAGGCAAAGCCTGTGTCAATAACGCGCGAATAGCTGACCGTCACATTATCCGACACGATAAAGCCGTCAACAGTGATAACGAACTGCCCCTCATGATA
>JAZSCD010000123.1:0-12565 GCA_045602745.1 Clostridia bacterium
TACGCTGCCAGGTAAAAATGTTTTCTTTTGAACTTTTATGCAATTAGAGGCTATGTTTTGAACCAAATCAGAAATATCCATAAAAACTCCTAGGTAAATTGAAATTTGAACGAATGGGGACAGACCCCTTTTGTTCGAAAACGGACAAAAGGGGTCTGTCCCCATTCGTCTGATTTACATTTTTCCAAAACCTATTGCATTTTTTATTAAAAACAATATATAATATAAAAGAAATTAAAAAACAGGAGGTAGCACTTTGAGAAAATACTTTGGAACAGATGGAATTAGAAGAATTGCAAATACAGAGCTTACACCAGAATTAGTATATAAAGTTGCTAAAGCAGGGGCATATGTATTAGCGAAACATTCAGAGCATGCACCTACAATATTAATAGGAAGAGATACCAGACTTTCTGGAACTCTTATAGAAAGTGCTATGACAGCAGGATTTTTAAGTTATGGTGCAAATGTAAAATTATTAGGAGTAATGCCTACACCAGCAGTGGCATATTTAACAAAAAAATTAAAGGCTGACGCAAGCGTTGTTATATCTGCATCACATAATACATTTGAATTTAATGGAGTAAAATACTTTAGCAACAAAGGAATGAAAATATCTGACGAAATAGAAGAAGAAATAGAAGAAGTGATGGATTCTCGGAAAGATTGAAGAACTTAATGCAGTACATAATAAAATAGGAACATCGGAAGTCGCTACAGAATTAATAGATGAATATATTTTTCTGTTTAGAAAAATATTTGAAGATAATATTCAAGAACATATGAAAAAAGAGTTTGTGGTAGGGTTAGATGTTGCAAATGGAGCGACATATAAAGTAGCAGAAGAAGTATTTAAAAAGCTTGGAATAAAATATAAAATAATAAATAATAATCCAGATGGAATAAATATAAACCATAATTGTGGTTCAACACATTTAGAAGGCTTAAAAAAATTTGTAATTGATAATAAATTAAGTTTAGGTATTGCATATGATGGAGATGGAGATAGATGTTTAGCAATAGATGAAAAAGGAAACGAAATAGATGGCGATTTGATGCTTGCAATTTTTTCAAAATATCTTCAAGAAAAAGATAAGTTAAAAAACAATACTTTAGTTGCTACAATAATGAGTAATTTAGGATTAAATAAATTTGCTAAAGAAAATAATTTAGAACTTAAGCAAACCAAAGTAGGAGATAGATATGTATTAGAAGAAATGCTTAAAAACGGATACAACTTAGGAGGAGAACAATCTGGGCATATTATAATGTTAGATTATAATCCTACAGGAGATCGGAATATTAACATCTTTAATGTTAATACAAATTTTATTAGAAAAAAGTATTCCATTATCAAAACTTTGTGATATAATACAAATATATCCACAAGTTTTGTTGAATGCAAAAGTTAATAACAATAAAAAGAATGATTACAAAACAGACGAAGATATTCAACAAATGATTAAAAATTTAGAAAATGAATTTTTAAATGAAGGAAGAGTTATAATAAGACCTTCTGGTACAGAACCTCTAATAAGAGTAATGATAGAAGGAAAAGACCAACAATATATATTAGAAAAAGCAAAAGAAATGGTTAATCTTATTGAGCAAAAATTAAAATAAGGTTTAATAAACCGAAAAAATACAAAGGAGGAATTAAAATGTTTGTTTTTGATTTAACAAATCCAGTAACATTAGGACTAATGACTGTAGCTACAGCGCTATTAATATTTTTAGGAAAGGAAATAAAGAAACCAGTTGTACCAGCAATAGCTTTAATATTCTATTTGATTTTAGTTATAATTCATAGTGTACAACTTGCAACAGTATCAGGATTAAATTCAGAAGAGACTACTAGAGTTACTTTATTAGGCTCTTTAGGTGTGGATTTAATAATGATATTTATAACATTTTTTGGATATTTATGGGTAGATGATTTAGCAGCTAAATTTTATAAAAAGAAAAGTATTGACAGCAGTTTAAATTGGTTTTGGAATAAAGTATAATTTAATATTTTAAGGATAACAATATAATAATGGACGAACTTTGTTCGTCCATTTTACATATATCGTATTCAAAGCTTGATAATTTAATATTATTATGATAAAATTTTAAAAGTTGTAAATAATTGATTATAAAGGGAGAGAAGGTTTTATGAAAGAAAATAAAAAATTTTATGTAACTACACCAATATATTATCCTAGTGGTAGATTTCATATAGGAACAGCATATACAACAGTATTAGCACACACTATGAAAAAATACAAACAAATGAGAGGGTACAATTCATATATGCTTACTGGATTAGATGAGCATGGACAAAAAATTCAAGAAGTAGCAATTTCAAGAGGAAAAACTCCTAAAGAGCATGTTGATGAAATTGCTACAATTGCTAAAAAATTATGGGCAGATATGAAAATAGAATATGATGATTTTATAAGAACAACTGATGAGAGACATGAAAAAGTAGTAGAAAAAATATTCACAAAATTTATTGATAATGGCGACATATATAAAGGAGAATATGAAGGATTGTATTGCACACCTTGTGAAACATTTTTCACACCAACACAATTAGTAGATGGTAAATGTCCAGATTGTGCAAGAGAAGTAAAAATGATGAAAGAAGAAGCATATTTCTTCAATATGAAAAAATATCAAGATAGACTTGTAAAATTTTATGAAGAAAATCCAAATTTTATAGATCCAGTGTTCAGAAAAAATGAGAATTTTAATAATTTTATTAAACCAGGATTAGAAGATTTATGTATAACTCGTAGTAGTTTTGATTGTCGAATAAAAGTAAAAGGTGATGAAAAACATGTTATATATGTTTGGTTAGATGCTCTTACAAACTATATTACAGCATTAGGGTATATGTCAGAAGATGAAGAAAAATTTAATAAATATTGGCCAGCAGATTTACAAATAGTTGGTAAAGATATAATAAGATTTCATGGTATATATTGGCCTATATTCTTAATGGCATTAGATTTACCAATTCCAAAAAAATTATTAGTACATGGATGGGTAATGATGAAAGATGGAAAAATGTCTAAATCTAAGGGAAATGTTATTTTCCCAGAAACTTTAATTGGAAGATATGGATTAGATGCTACAAAATATTTCTTATTAAAAGTATTAGTTGCAGGACAAGATGGAGTATTTACTCCAGAAGGATTTACAGAATTATTTAATACAGATTTATGCAATGATTTAGGTAATTTATTAAATAGGACAATAGGAATGATTAATAAATATTTTAATGGAGAGATTCCTACTAAACCAGAAAAGATAAGCAATTTAGATGTAGAATTTCAAAAATTTATTAATGACAAAATAAAAATTATCGAGAATGAAATGGATGAAGCTCATGTACCAAATGCATTAGATGAAATTTGGAAAATTATATCAAGAGCTAATAAGTATATAGATGAAACTATGCCATGGACACTATATAAAGAAGAAAAAATAGAAGAATTAAAAAATGCAATGTATTATCTTATAGAAATATTAAGAAAAGTTGCTATTATGTTGCAACCTGCAATGGAAGAAACTTCAGTGAAAATATTCAATCAATTAGGAATACAAAATAAAGACTTAATGATTTGGGATAGCATAAAAGAATATCCAGAATATAAGAAAGGCTTAAAAGTAGTAGAAAAAGGTGAACCTTTATTTGTAAGATTAGATTTAGAACAAGAAGTGGAATTCTTAAAAAATGAAATGAGTAAATAATAGGAGTTATAAATGGGAAAATTATTTGTAATCGATGGAACAGATGCAAGTGGTAAACAAACACAATTAAAAAAATTGCAAGAAAGATTAGAAAAGGAAAATGTTAATTATAAATTAGTATCATTTCCAAATTATGATAGCCAAACATCTTCACTTGTAAAGATGTATTTATCAGGAGATTTTGGAGAAAATGCAAAAGATGTTAGTCCATATATAGCTTCAACATTTTTTGCAGCAGATAGGTATGCAACTTTTAAAAAAGAATTAGAACAATATTATAATAATGGTGGGATAATACTTGCTGATAGATATACTACTGCAAATATGGTTCATCAAGCAGGGAAAATACAAAACAAAGAAGAAAGAGAAAAGTTTTTAAATTGGCTTTGGGATTTTGAGTTTAATTTATATAAATTACCTGTACCAACAAAAGTATTTTTCTTAAATATGCCACCTAAGTATGCTTTCGAACTTATGAAAAACAGAGAAAACAAATTTACACATGAGGCACAAAAAGACATACACGAAAGAGATAAAAACCATATTATTGATAGCTATAATGCTGCATGTGAAGTGGCTGATAAATATAATTGGATAAAAATAAATTGTGTAAAGAATGAAAAAATTAGAACAATAGATGAAATACATGAAGATATATATAACGAAATAAAGGAAATAATATGAAAAAAATTGGTTTTTTTGGAGGGTGTTTTAACCCTCCTACTAATATACACATAAAAATTGCAAATAATTTAATAGAAGAAGGAAAGCTAGATAAAGTAATTTTTGTACCTATGAATGATTTTTATAAAAAAGATGGCTTAATAGAAGCAAAACATAGATATAATATGCTAAAACTTGCAATAGAAGGATATAACAATTTAGAAGTAGATGATATAGAATTAAAACAAAATAGACAATTGTTTGCAGCAGATGCATTTGAAGTTATAAAAAGAAGCTATTATTTAAAAACTAATGAGCAAACAGATATATTTTTTATTATGGGGTCAGATAATTTTAATAAAATGCCTAATTGGAAAGACTATAACAAAATTAAAGTTAAATATAAATACATTGTTATAAATAGGGATGAGAAAGAAATTTCATCAACACAAATAAGAAATATGATAAAAAATAATGATAATAAGGTAATGGAATATTTACCAAAAGAGGTATATAATTATATTATAGAAAATGAATTGTATAGATTATAATTTGCGTGAGTGAAATTAATTGCAAACGTTGTAGGGGCAGATTCCATATCTGCCCGTGTAATTGGTGCATACATCGGGCGGAAATAGATTCCGCCCCTACAGATTATCAAATAAATTTTGTCACACAAATTACAATTTATAAAAGGAGAAACAAATGGAAATCCCAGCAGAAATATTAAAAGAAGCAAAAGAATGTTTAAATTGTAAAAATCCTTTATGTAGAAAAGGATGTCCTATTGCAACAAGAATACCAGAGTTTATTAGTGCGATTAAAAACGAAAATTTAGAAGAAGCATATGAAATTTTACAAGAAAATAATATAATGAGTGATATTTGTTCAAATGTATGTCCATACGAAGAATATTGCACGCGGACATTGCGTAAAGGGAATAAGAGGTAAGCCAGTTAAAGTATCGAAATTAGAAAAGTACGTAAATTTATGGGCAAGAGAAAATAATGTAAAATATGTATATAAATTAGAAAATACAAATAACATAAAAGTTGCTGTAATAGGTTCAGGTCCAGCAGGGATAGCATGTGCTACAGAACTTGCTAAAAAAGGATTTAAAGTTACAATTTTTGAAAAAGAGAAAGAAATTGGTGGACTTTTAACATATGGAATACCAGGATTTAGATTGCCAAGAAATATTACAGAAAATTTAACAAGTAAAATAAAAAATCTAGGAATAGAAATAAAAACAAATATTGAATTTGGAAAAGATAAAAAAATAAAAAAATTAAAAGAAGAATATAAAGCAATTTTTATTGGAATAGGAGCAGATATTCCATCTACATATAAATTAACTGAAAAAGAATGCAAAAAAATATATAAATCTAATTATATTTTAAAAGAGTATAATGCTAAGAGAGTTGTAGAAAATTTAGGAGATGTAATAGTAATTGGTGGAGGAAATGTTGCAACAGATTCTGCAAGAGCTGCAATAAGAATGGGAGCAAAATCAAGTACAATTATTTATAGAAGAGATGCAAGCAAAATGCCTGCAAGACAGATAGAACTAGAAGAAGCAAAAGAAGATGGAGTGCAAATTGTATATAATACAAAAGTTTTAAGCGCAGATATTGACGATAATGGAAATGTAGAAAAAGTTAAATGTATAAAAACAGATTCAAGCACTGAAAAAGTAATTGATATAGAAAATAGTGAGTTTTATATAAATGCAGATACAGTAATTTTTGCAATAGGATTAAAACCAGATAAAGACTTAATAAAAGAACAACAGATAGAATTAGATGAAAATGGATTAATAAAAATAGATGAAAATTATATGACAAATATAGAAGGCATTTTTGCAGGAGGAGATGTATCACAAAACAAAGCAACAGTCTGTATGGCGATAAAAGCAGGTAAAAACGCAGCAGATGGGATTATGAAATATTTGGGAAATTATTGATTTGTTTTAAAGATAAATAAAATTTGTAGAGTAAATGTAGGGGTCGGCCTTGGTCGACCTTAAAATTGTGAATTAAATCTATTTATTTGGGCAGAGCAAGCCCTACCCCTACAAATCTATTATTTTAATACTGTAACGTATAAATAACATATATTTTTTATTGACATTCACAAACAAACGTTCTATAATAAAAATGGTGATAATATGGAACGTCAAATTATTCATATAGATGTAAATAATGCTTTTTTATCTTGGTATGCCATTTGGAGATTAAAATATGGCGAAACAGAAGATATTAGAGAAATACCAGCTATTATAGGAGGAGACGAAACTAGAAGAGCTGGAATAGTTCTAGCAAAAAGTAATCTTGCTAAACAATTTGGAATTGTAACAGGAGAAACAATATATAATGCCAGAAAAAAATGTCCAAATATAAAAATATTTCAAGGAAATAATAAAGTATATAGAGAATATTCTAATAAGTTATATAATTTATTATTAGAATATACAGATAAAATAGAAAGATTTTCTATAGATGAATGCTTTTTAGATATGACAGGATACTTAATGAATTCTACTTTAGAAGAAAAAGCAAGTGAAATACAAAAAAGGGTAAATGAAGAATTAGGCTTTACTGTAAATATAGGGTTAAGTTCTAATAAATTACTTGCTAAAATGGCATCAGATTTTGAAAAACCAAATAAAATTCACACATTATATTTAAACGAAATAGAAACTAAAATGTGGAATTTACCTGTTGGAGAATTGTTTATGCTAGGAAGAAAAACCGTTCCTAAATTAAATAATTTACATATAAAAACTATTGGTGATTTAGCTAAATTCGATTTAAATAAATTAATAAAAATATTTGGAAAACACGGTAAAATAATGTGGGAATATGCAAATGGTATAGATTTATCAGAAGTAATATATAAATGCGAACCGCCTAAAAGTGTTAGTAATTCTACAACACTTGCAAAAGATATTGATGATTTAGATAAATTAAATGAAATATTATTAACTTTAGCAGAATATGTATCATATAGGTTAAGAAAATATAATATGCTTGGAAAAGTTGTTAATGTAGGTTTAAGAACTAATGAATTTAAAGATTTTTCGCATCAAAAAAAATTAGATATACCTACTTCTAATACAAAAGATATTTATATAAAAGCAAAAGAATTATTAAAAGAAATGTACAAAGGAGAATCAATTAGGCTTGTTTCTTTAAAAGTAGATAATTTGTGTGATAAATGTGAAAATCAAATTTCTTTATTTGATGTAATGGAAAATAAAAAACAAGAAAAACTAGATGAAACATTGGACAAGTTAAGAGAAAAATTTGGATATTCTAGTATAACAAGAGCAGGAAAATTGGGTAGTGAGAGACAAATAATAAAACTAAAATAAATATTTATTTAATAAAAACCTTGATTTTTTTAATTTATTTTAATAAACTATATGTAAAATTAAAAACAAATTGAAGGAGTGTGCTATATGGAAGAAGAAAATTTAAGTGGAAAAGAAAAAAAGAAAGGATTAGCTATTTTTAAGAAAAAAGAAATTTGGATTTCTGGAATAATTGGATTAATAATAGGTTCAATTTTGATTTATGTTTTAGGAATGCTAGGTTTTATAGGACTAACAAATAATGAAACTCTTGCAACTTTTAAAGGGGGAAAAATAACAGATAAAGAATTATATGATAGAATTAAAGATGACTATGGCTCTAATTATGCTTTAGAATTAATAGATGCAGCTATTTTAGAAAAAGAATATAAACTTACAGAAACACAACAAGAAGAAATTTATAATAATGCTAAAGAACTTATAGACTTAGAAATAGAAGAGGTTAAATATTCTTATGGAATTACAGAAGAGGAGTATTTAGAGATAATTGGGTATAATACTAAAGAAGAATATATACAAGAATATATAGAAAAAGTAGGAAAATTAGAATATAGAAAAGATTTATATTTGATGGATTGCTTAAAAGCTAAAATACCACAAGAAGATATTCAAAATTATTATAATGAAAATGAAATATATGGAACAATTAGCACAAAGCAAATGTTACTTGGAATATCAGAGAATATGACTGAAGAAGAAAATCTAAAAATTGCAAATGAAATTATAACAAAATTAAATGAGGGTAAAACTTTTGATGATGTTGCTACTGAATACCAAGATAAAGTACTAAAACGAGATTTTAAATTTGATAGTTTTAATGCAGGTTCAGTTTATGAAAATTATGTAGAAGCAAGTAAGGCTTTAGAAAAAGATACATATACTGCAGAACCTGTAAAAACAGCATATGGATATCATATTATATATTGTTTAGATAAAGAAGGAGAATTAAGTTTTGAACAGGCAGAACCTCGAATAGCAGAGTTTTTAGCCAAAAAAATAATAGATGATGATCAAAGTATTGTAGATAAAACTTTTATAGAGCTAAGAAAGGAAAAAAACCTTAAAATAAAAGATTCTAAAATTAAAGAAAATTATGAAAAATATTGTAATGAAATAAATGGAGAACTAGAATAAAATAATAAAAACTCTTCTTATATAATCTATTAAGTATGAGAAGAGTTTATTTTTTAGTATATAGTTTTAAAAAAACTATTACATAAAAAAGCTTGAAATAAAATGATAAATGAAATATAATTAACGAATGTTAAAAGAAAGGATGATTAAGAATATGAGGATATGTGTATATGGAGCAGCAAGTAGTTTAATTGGTAAAAATTTTATAGAAGCAGGAGAAGAATTAGGAAGAAAAATGGTAGATAGAGGACACAGCTTAGTTTTTGGTGGTGGAAGAAATGGTATGATGGGAGCACCAGCAAGAGGCGTCTATGAAAAAGGGGGGCATATATTAGGAATTGCACCTAAATTTTTTGAAGAAAATAATCCAGAAATATCTTTTGAAAATTGTACAGAATTTATTAAAACTGAAACAATGAGAGAAAGAAAGAGATTATTAGACGAATCTTCAGATGCTTTTATTGTTACACCAGGAGGTATTGGAACATTTGATGAATTTTTTGAAATATTAACATTAAAACAATTAGGAAGACATAGAAAAGCTATTGTAATATTTAATATTGATGGATACTATGATAATTTGATAAAAATGCTAGAAGCAGCAATTGAACAAAAATTTGTTACAAAAGATTGCTTAGATTTATATAAAGTAGCAACAACAGTAGAAGAAACTTTAAATTATATAGAAAATTATAACCAATTAGAAATAGATTTAAGTAAAGTAAAAATAAGATAATAACATTAACAAAAAACAAACTCTTTTCATATAATGTATAAAAATACGAGAGGAGTTTATTTTTTTATGAATAATTATGAAATAATGATGAATGGAATAGTACGAATAGGAGAGTATGCACCAGAGTTTGAAGCAATAACCACAATGGGAGATATAAAACTTTCTGATTATAAAGGGAAATGGATTGTATTATTTTCACATCCTGGTTCATTTACCCCCGTATGTACAACAGAATTTATTGCATTTTCTAAAGCAAATACATATTTTGAAAATTTAAATACATGTTTAATTGGATTAAGTATTGATAGTAATGCATCTCACTTAGCATGGCTCAACGATATTTATTTAAAAGCAGGAATTGAAATTCCTTTTCCTGTTATATCAGACAGAAGTGGAGAAATTGCAAGAAAATATGGAATGATTTCAAATGAAGTAAGTTCTACAGAAACTGTTAGAAATGTATTTGTAATAGATGATAAAGGTATTGTAAGAGCAATATTAGTTTATCCTATGAATATAGGAAGATGTATTCCGGAAATACTAAGAATTCTAGAAGCGTTGCAAAGTGCAGATTACAATAAAGCTTCAACTCCTGCTAATTGGATTCCGGGGCAACCAATTATAAATCCATCTCCCAAAACATGTGAAGAATTACAAGAAACAATATATACTATAGAAAGAGAGAAAAACGGAATGAATTGGTATTTAAATTTTAAAAATTTAGAATGTAATAAAAGATTAAACGAAACTGAAATTAAAAAAATTGAAAATAAAAATATCTAAAAATATAAAACTAAATTTAAAATACTTTATTAATATTTTAAATTAATATGTAAATAATATTAATATAGTAATTTTAAAGGAGGTTAAAAATGGAAGGAAAGCAATTAATAAATTGTACAGTTGGAAGTTGCGAATACAATAATGATAAAACACAAAAATGTGAGTTAGAAGATATTATAGTAAGACCATGTAAAAATTGTAGTAATGGAAATCCCGAAGATGAATCTATGTGTGGAAGCTATAGAGCAAAATAGAATAAAAAGGTGTTAATTAAAAATTAGCACCTTTTTATTGTATAGAAAAATCTACTTTTATCTTGTTCCTCTTTAAGATTTTTCCGTATACAACAAGAATAGACTACCTTAATACGCCCGAGCTTTAGCTCGTGGCATGTATTTTGCATATGCTTCGAAGAATTAACTTAGCAAAATGCCTTTCTTATATTGACATTAGCTATATTTAGAAATAAAATAACAGTATAAAATAATTAGGAGGTAATTTTATGCCATTAGTAACAACTAAAGAAATGTTTGAAAAATCAATGAAAGAAGGATTTGCGATTGGTGCTTTTAACATTAATAATATGGAAATTTTACAAGGAATTGTAGATGCAGCTGAGAAACAAAAATCACCTGTAATTCTTCAAGCATCAAGTGGTGCAATCAAATACGCAAGAATAAAATATTTAATGAAAATGGTAGAAGCTGCAGCAGAAGAAACAACTATTCCAATAGCAATACATTTAGACCATGGAGCAGATTTCGAGGCATGTAAAATGTGTATTGATAATGGATTTACATCAGTAATGATAGATGGTTCTAAATATAGCTTTGAAGAAAATATAGAAATAACAAAAAAAGTTGTAGAATATGCACATGCAAGAGGAGTAGTAGTAGAAGCAGAATTAGGTCAACTTGCAGGAATAGAAGATGACGTAAATGTTTCAGAAGCAGATGCAAAATATACAGACCCAGATCAAGCAAAAGAATTTGTAGAAAGAACAGGATGTGATTCTTTAGCAATAGCTATAGGAACAAGCCATGGAGCATATAAATTTAAAGGTGAAGCAAAACTTAGAATGGATATTTTAAAAGAAATTAAAGAGAAAATACCAAACACACCAATAGTATTACATGGTGCTTCGACAGTAATTCAAGAACTAGTAGAAACATGTAACAAATATGGAGGAGACATACCAGGAGCAAAAGGAGTTCCAGATGAAATACTACACGAAGCAAGTATATCAGGAGTAACAAAAATAAATGTAGACACAGACTTAAGATTAGCATTTACAGGAGAAATAAGAAAAGCTTTAGTAGAAAATCCAGGAGCATTTGACCCAAGAAAATATCTAACACCAGCAAGAGAAAAAATAACAGAAGTAGTAGAACATAAAATCAAAAACGTTTTTGGTTCATCAAACAAAGGATAGAAATTTCTTTAGAAAAATAGGAATTTGCAATTTCAAGCAAATTCCTATAAATTTTTAGCTTTTCTCATTCTCATTTCAGCATCTTTTTTTGCAATATCACGTCTTTTATCATATAGTTTTTTTCCTTTTCCAATTCCAAGTTCAATTTTTACAAAATTACCCTTAAAATACATGGAAATGGGAACTAGTGAATAACCTTTCTGTTTAATTAATCCTATTAATTTATTAATTTCTCTTTTGTTAATTAATAATTTTCTATCTCTTAAAGGATCTTTGTTATAAATATTTCCAAATTCATATGGACTTATATGTAAGTTATATATATATAATTCTCCATTTTTAATTGAAGCATAGCTATCTTTTAAATTAACTTTTCCATTTCTTATAGATTTAATTTCTGTTCCAGATAAAACTATCCCTGTTTCAATTGTGTCATCTATAGTATAATTATGTCTTGCTGTTGGATTTTTTGAAATTATTTTAGACATTTTAAAATTCCTCTTTCTTAAAATATATAAAATTATATCATATAAACATATAAATGAAAAGATTAACTTTTCATTTAGTATGAGTTTTTTTCATTGGGGTTTTCCTTAGATTTCAATATTTCTAGCTACTAAATTATAATTTGATTCAAATTTTCTAGACTTAAACTAAGTTCAGTTTACTATATTATATATTATTATGCAACACTAATAAACCAATA
>JAZSCD010000124.1:0-8124 GCA_045602745.1 Clostridia bacterium
TTATTTCTTGAAAAAATTTATTTTTAAAATCTGCAAAATCCACATTTCCGTATATAATCCTTGAAAAAATAAAAAAAATGAGGTAAAATAATTGTTAAATAATCAAAGGGGCTTATAATGAAAAAAGTACTATCTATAATAATTATATTTTTAGCATTTATTTTTATATATTTTTTGCAAGTTAATTTTTTTAATTGGTTTAATATAGCAGGAGTAAAACCAAATCTTTTTATAATTTTTTTGTTAATTGTAGGAATATTTATAGGAAAAGCTTATGGAATAGCGTTAGGGATAATAATGGGAATATTATTAGATTTATTTATAGGAAAAGCTGTTGGAATAAATGCTATTGTTTTAGGGATAGCAGGGATTTTGCGGAGGAATATTTACAAAAAGTTTTTCAAAAGATAGTAGAATGACAATAATGTTAATGACAATAGCAGTTACAGTAATATGTGAAATAATATCATATTTAATTCAAGTAATATTATTTAAATTATCAATAGAACTATTACCAGTTATAAAAATAGTATTAATAGAAACTTTATATAATACCATGTTAATAATTATAATATATCCACTAATAGAAAAAATAGGAGAGTTACTAGAGAAAATATTTAAAGAAAAAAGTATATTAACAAAATACTATTAAAAGGAGGAAAGACAAATATGGACAAAAGAAACATAAGGTATAATATACTAATAGTATTTGTCTATATTATAGGAATAGTTTTATTAATTCAGCTTTTCAATATTCAAATAATTCATGGGGAGGAATATTTAGAAAAATCTAGTTCAAGACTAACGAGAGAGACTACTATACATGCTGCAAGAGGTAATATTTTAGATAGAAATGGAAATATAATAGCAGGGACGAAAATTAATTATTCATTAAATTTATATAGAAGTAAAATAGATACAAACACTCTAAATAATACATTATTAGAAGTAATAAAAGTATTAGAAGCAAATGGAGATACATATAAAGATAGTTTTCCAATAAAAATAAATCCAATAGAATTTACAATTGAAGAAGAAAGACAAAAAAAATGGCTTAAAAACAATGATATAGAAGAAACAGTGAATGCAGAAGAAATTTTGCAAAAGTACAAAGAAAAATATGAAATAAAAAATGAGAATATAGAAGAAGTAAGAAAAATAATAGGTTTAAGATACGGAATAGAAAAAGAAGGCTACAGTAGTATGAGAGCTTATACAATTTCAAAAAGTATTAGTAAAAAAAGTGTAGCAATTTTTGAAGAACAAAATTTAAGTTTTCCTGGTGTTGATATAGAAATTTCTCCATCCAGAGCATATGTAAAAGGGAGTCTTGCTTCACATACTATTGGATATGTAGGAGCAATAAATGAAGAAGAATATAAGAAAAACCAAGGATATTTAATGAATGACTATATAGGAAAATCAGGTATAGAATATGTATTTGAAACATATCTAAAAGGAGAAAATGGAATTAAACAAACTGATATGTCTATAGATGGAACAAAAACAGGAGAATATGTAACAAAAGAAGCTGTTCAAGGAGATAGTGTTGTACTTACAATTGATGCAAATTTACAGCAGGTAGCTGAAAATTCATTAAAAAATAATTTACAAAAAATAAGAAATGGTGAATATGGAGAAGCAAGAGATGTACAATCAGGTGGAGCAGTTGTAGTAGATGTAAAAACAGGAGAAATATTAGCACTGGCTAGTTACCCAGATTTTGAACCACAATTATTTGTAGATGGTATTAGCAAAGAAAAATGGGATGAATATAATAATGAAAGTAAAAGTGCTTTAATTAATAGAACAATACAAAGTGCATATGCGCCTGGTTCTATATTTAAAATGGTATCAGCAATAGCAGGATTAGAAACAGGAGCAGTAACTAAAACTGAAACAATAAATGATACAGGAATTTATCCAAAAGGTCATAAACCTAAATGCTGGATTTATTCAGATAGAGGAATAGGACATGGTTCTTTAAATGTATCAGGGGCTATAAAAAATTCATGCAATTATTATTTTTATGAACTTATAACAAGAATGAAAATAGAAGATTTAGAAAAATATGCAAATTATTTTGGTTTAGGTCAAAAAACAAATATAGAATTACCTGGAGAAATATCAGGAACTCTTGCAGGTAAAACATTATATGATAAATTAGGAGAAACTTGGTATTATGGAAATTCTTTGTCTGCAGTGATAGGACAAGCAGAAAATAATTTTACACCATTACAGATTGCAAGATATATAGCTATGCTTGCAAATGGTGGAAATAATCTTAATGTTACAATTGTAAAGGATATTATAAAGCAAGATGGTAGTAAAGTAGAAAAAAATTCTATTAATAAATATGTAGATAGTAAATTGAAACTTACAGAAATAAATAAAGAGCAGTTAAATATAAAAAAAGAAAATATAGATGTTGTTTTAGAAGGAATGAAATCTGTTACAACAGAAAGTCGGAGGAACTGCGTATTCTGTATTTAAAGATTTTGAGATTGACGTAGGAGGAAAAACAGGGTCAGCAGAGGCAGGAGGAAAAGTAAATGCGTGGTTTGTAGGATTTGCACCATATGAAAATCCAGAAATTGCAGTAGTTGTAATGATAGAGAATGGTTCGCATGGTTATTATACAGCATATGTAGCTAGAGAGATTATAGAAGAACATTTTAAAACGACTAAAAATATAGAAGAAGATAGAACAGCCCTACCATACAATGAACAACAGAATTAGTGTTGTAGGGGCGACTAGTAGTCGCCCGTTCTCCAGAGGCATAACTTTAAAATAATGAAAGGAAGTATTAATATGAGAAATCCAATAGGAATTAGTATGAAAAAAGATGAAATAATAATAAGAATAAGTGAAAAAGCAACACATGAAGAAACAATAGAGTGTTTAAAGAAAAAAATACCAGCATTAAAAAAATTATATAAAACAGAAAAAACACCTATAAGTGTAATTGGAAAAGTGTTAAAAAATAAAGAAATAGATGAAATAAAAGATGTAATAACAAAAGCAATAGAAGTAAAAGTAAATTTCGAAAGTCCAAAAGTGTTAGGGTTACACGGTATAAAGAAAGCTTTCGAAAAAGAAATAGAAAATTCAGAAACAAAATTTTATAAAGGAAATATGAGGTCTGGTCAAAAAATAGAATTTGAAGGAAGTTTAGTTATATTAGGAGATGTAAATGGTGGAGCAGAAGTAATTGCAGGAGAAAATATAGTTGTTTTAGGAGCTTTAAGAGGACTTGCACATGCAGGAGCAAAAGGAAATAAAAAAGCAATTGTAGCTACAAACAGAATAGAATGTCCACAGCTTAGAATTGCAAATATAGTAAAAGAAATGGAAAAAGAAGAGTTAGACGAAGAATATAAGTATGCATCTGTTAATGAAGAGGATAAAATTTCATTAGAGTAAAATACAAATTGCATTACTAATGTTATAAATTAAGTTTATATTTGATTACATATTTATGTTTTTGTCTCGAATTTCAAATTGTATAATATAATGTTTTAAAGAGAACGCTGTGGGGACCGGCAAGTTATAGACTGTTACACAAAATCAAATCCGCTTGCAGGTTTTGTGTTACAGACTATTACGCAGTTGGGTGAGAGCGCTAAAACATTATATTATACAATAGCTAAAAAATAAGCAAATCAAATCTACGAAAGCAAAAGTAAAATTAGTGAAATAAATAAAAGTTGATCATTTACTCCTTCATTATATAGAAAAAACAAAAGACATATTAAAAGAATATCATCAAAATGAAGAGTGATTCCAAATATTTCAAAACAATCATTATTTTCCCCTAAAGGCAATGCTTTATAAATATTATCTATCATTTCTTTTTCTCACCGCCCATAAAGGGAAAAACATCCATTACTTTACTCATATTCATAAGTTGTATATATTGATCTATTTTGGATTTTCTACTATCTTTTAAATAGGGTTTTAAAGAATGCAAAAGATTAGAACGAGGATCATCTTTTACATTCATTTTATCTATAATTGATTTCATTTTCATGATAGTTTCAAAATCAATACCATTAGTATTAAAGGAAGAACTTTGATTGTCAGAAAAATTAGAAGAATTATTGTTAGAATTTTGAGAAGTATAATTATCATAGGAAGTAGAATCTTTATTATTGGAAGAACTAGTAGAATTATTAAACATGGCAAATAAATTATTTACCATTTCAGGCGAAATATTATTCTGACCAGCAATATTATTTAATTTATCAAAAACATCTGACATATCTTCATTATTCAAAAATATCAATCCACCTTATTTGTTTTTAGAAATCTCTTTCAAAATTTCATCTTTACTTTTGGTTTGCAATATTTGGTTAGCTTTTGCAATACCAGCTTCTAAATCTTTTTTATCCATTTTAGAAAGCATAGCCATCATCTTTGCCATATCAAAATTATTTGTATTATTCAAAACAATCCCTCCTACTAAAATATATGTATCAATATAATATGTTATTCAAATAAATAGAATATGTTACAAAAAAATGATATTTATATTACATTTTATAATTTGTGTTGAAGATACAGTATTAAAATAATATAATATTACAATAGGAGAGTGGTAAAATTGAGTAAAAATATAAAAAAAATAATCTTAATAATGATAATTTTTTCGTTAATATTAATTGAAATGTCAATGATAGTAAAAGCGGAGGATACAGATTTAACAAATAAATTTTCATTAAGCAATACTGAACTAAATGTTACATTAAATGGAACAAGATTCTTGAATATTAATAATAAACCAACTGGAGAGACTGTTACATGGACAAGTAGTGATGAAACTGTAGCAACAGTCCAAAATGGTACAGTTTCAGGATTAAAAATAGGTACAACAACAATAACAGCTACAACATCAGGAGGTCAAACAGCAACTTGTGAAGTTACGGTCGTTTATGCTTATTTATTAATAGAGTCAAACAAAGGAAATAGCATTAGTACAACTAATTTGGTATTAGGGGAGCATCCAACTGAAACTTTAACAGCAAGAGTTCAAGATGGAAATTTTGTAGATGTACAAAATGCTGTAGTAACTTGGAAAAGTAGTAATTCAAGTGTTGCAACCGTTGATAATAACGGTAAAGTAACAGCAGTAAGTGCAGGAACCGCAACTATAACAGCAGAAACTGACGGAGTATCTGATACATGTGAAATTACTGTAGCAGCAGCTCCAGTATTTACAGACTTTTCTAATGCAAAATATGAATTGCTTTTTGATACGAATGTAGATCTAAAAATTACAGGGGTTACTCCAATAGAAAAAAATAATTACTACTATATAATAACAGATAACAATACAAAACCAACAATAACAATTGATAAATACGGAGGACTTGACACAGAAGAAACAGTGGAAGCTGAGGGATTAATTTGTAATACTGATGAGAATTATATATATGACAGAAATTTGGATAAATATGTAGAATTAAATCAAGATTTATATATATGGATAATAGAAGATGTTAGATTAGGTGCAAGTTATACTGAAAATGGAGAAAATTATGTTTCTCATGCTACAAGATTTGTAGTAGAAGGGCAAAAATTAGCAAGACCACAATTACCTCAATTAAACTTAATATTAAAGTCAATATTTATTTGGGGAGGAGAAGGAGCAACTGAAGATAATAGTTATATACATTTTAGGTTTCCGTCAGCAGTCGAAAACAGAAAATTTAAATTAAAAATAGGAAAGGTTACAGATAATTCAATATTAAAAAAGATACAAAATAATGATTATTCAGGGATAACAGAATTATTGCAATATGCAAAGAATAATCAAGCAATATATACAGCTGATTTAACAACAACAAGCGAAAATTATTATAGAAATGATGAATCATTATTTGATGGTGTTAAGTTGCTAGAAAACAAAGCATATTATTATATATATGTTGAATTTGATAATGAAAATGGAAAATATTATCCAATAGAAGGAATAACATTAGGACAAGCTTTGATTGGTGTTTCGAAAGAACATTGGGGTTTGTATGCGTATACAGCTGATAATTTTGAGTGGAATGATTTATCAAGTACAGGTTCAGAAGATAACTTGCCAAAAGAT
Source organism: Clostridia bacterium (assembly GCA_045602745.1). Classification (GTDB taxonomy): domain Bacteria; phylum Bacillota; class Clostridia; order TANB77; family CAG-508; genus CAG-452. The sequence continues at coordinate 6,099 of JAZSCD010000124.1, forward strand.
GAAACTATTTCAAAAAATGAATTACCAAATACAGGAGCTAAAATGGTAGGGATTATTTTAATAGTAGCAATAACAGGAACAACAGTATTCTTTAAAGTAAAAAACAATAAGTACAAGGAAATCTAATAAGTAGAAGAAAATTAAATAAAAAAACAGGCTAGAATACAAAATTCTAGACAGTCAGACTGTCGACAAATTTAAATATCGACAGTCTTTCTTTATGCAAAAAAATGTAGGGGGTCGGAGTCCTTGATGCCCCGAAATTTAATGAATATATTTTCATGATAAATTTTCTAAGCCATACTTTGCATAACAAAAAACATAGAAAATATGCGTTCTCTGTTCACAATTTTTGTGAATTATTCATAAAATATACCAAAAACTTTATAATTTTAGAGAGGATGAATAAAAATGTCAAGTTACATAATAGAAGGTGGAAAAAAACTAGAAGGAAGTACATATGTTTCTGGTTCTAAGAATGCATCGCTTCCTATAATTGCTGCAAGTATATTAAATGGAGGAATTACCAAATTATATAATGTACCTAATATTCATGATACACAAATAACTTTAAAAATATTAAAGATTTTAGGTTGCAAAGTAGATAAAAAGAATGGTAGAATAGTTATAGATTCTAGCAAAATGGATAATTATAAAATTCCGGATGATTTAATGAGACAAATGAGATCATCTGTAGTTCTTGCAGGGGCAATACTTGGGAGATTTAAAAATGCTATTTTTTCTTATCCAGGAGGATGTGATATTGGAGCTAGACCAATAGATTTACACTTGAAGGCATTAAAAGAATTAGGAATAAATGTAGATGAGGAGTCAGGATATATTAAGTGTAAATGTGATAAAATTATTGGAAATGAAATACATTTAGATTTTCCATCAGTAGGAGCAACTGAAAATATTATTTTAGCATCTGTTTTAGGAGAACGGAGAAACAATAATCACAAATGCAGCTATGGAACCAGAAATAGAAGATTTACAAGAATTTTTAAATAAGATGGGAGCTAAAATAGAAGGTGCAGGAACTAATATAATAAAAATAACAGGAGTAAAAAAATTAAAAGATGTAAGCTATAATATTATGCCAGATAGAATAGAAGCTGGAACTATGCTTTGTATGGTTGCTGCGACATCAGGAGCCTTAGAATTAAACAATGTAATTCCAGAACATATTACTCCGGTAATAAAAAAATTAGAGCAATCTGGATGTAAATTTGATATAAAAAAAGATAGACTAGTTATAGAAACACCTAAAAAATTAAAATGTGTAGATATAAAAACTATGCCATATCCAGGATTTCCAACAGATATGCAATCAATATTTACAAGTATGTTGTGCATAGCAAGAGGTACTTCTGTGGTAGTAGAAAATATATTTGAAAATAGATATAAGTATGCAAATGAATTGAAAAGAATGGGAGCAAAGATAAATATAGAAGGAAAAGTAGCAATAGTAAAAGGTGTAAGAAAACTTAATTCAGCTATAGTAGATGCAACAGATTTAAGAGGAGGAGCGGCAATTGTTCTTGCTGGATTAGTTGCAAGAGGTAAAACAACAGTAAATAATATAGAATACATATTAAGAGGATATGAAGCATTAGATAAAAAATTAAGCAAAATTGGTGCAAACATAAAAATAGAAAAATAATTTAAACGAGTGTTATTGCAAACGGTGTAGGGGCGGGCGTCTCTGTCCGCCCGGTAGAATGTAAAGAATTAAAAATTTACCAATACAAAACAAATAAAATTCTAAATGTGGAGGAAATTTCATGAAAAAATCTAAAGGACAAACTGTTGATTTACTGTATATAAATAAGAATGAAACTAAAAAAACAAAAAGTGCAGGAGTGACTAGTAGTCGCCCGCAGAAAAGTAGAAAGAATAAAAAAAAGAAAATTCAAAGCAATAATAATAAAAAAATTGATTTAGATAATGAAATTATTATAGGGTTAACTCCAAAGAAAGAAGAAAAAGGCAAGAAAAAAACAACTCAAAAAGTAAAAAAAACAGA
>JAZSCD010000125.1:0-3412 GCA_045602745.1 Clostridia bacterium
AAATTTATATGCATTATATTGGGAAGGAATAAATACAGTAAAACCTAATATGGAAGAAGGATTTGTAGTAAAAGGAGAAGATACAATAAAATTCTTAGAAGAAAAATTAGAAATATTAGGATTAAACAAAAGAGAAGCAAATGAATTTATAATATATTGGTTACCAAAATTAGAAAGTAATAAATATAATTTTATAAGATTCCAAACAGAAGAAGAAATAAACAATAACATGCCATTAGAAGTAACACCAGAGCCAGATACAACAATAAGAGTAGTAATGGAATTTAAAACATTAGAAGAACCAATTAAAGTACAAGAGCAACAATTAAAAAGACCAGAAAGAACAGGTTATACAGTAGTAGAATGGGGAGGAACAGAAATAAAATAATAATAGTGAAGAGTGAATAGTACAAAATTCACTCTGTGAATTTTGAAAGGAGAGATTAATTATGAAAGCAATTGAACTAAAATATCCACTAGTGGAACACAAATTATCAATTTTAAGGGACAAAAAAACAGGAACAAAAGAATTTAGAGAGATAGTATCAGAACTTGCAACAATACTTTGCTACGAAGCAATGAAAGATGCAAAAATGGAAGAAGTAGAAATTGAAACACCAATACAAAAAATGAAAACAAGAAAAATTAATGAAGACAATTATGCGTTTGTTCCAATTTTAAGAGCAGGTACAGGAATGTTAGATGGAATTATAAGTGTAGTTCCAAATGCAAAAATAGGACATATTGGTATGTACAGAAATGAAGAAACATTTAAGCCAACAGTATATTTCTTTAAAGTTCCTAAAGATATAGATAAAAGAGAAGTTTTAATTTTAGATCCAATGCTTGCAACAGGTGGTTCTGCATTAGACGCAATTGAATTATTAAAAGAAAAAGGTGTAGAAAAAATAAAATTTTTATCTATAATTGCAGCACCAGAAGGAATAAAAGCAGTAGAAGAAAAATACCCAGATGTACAAATATATACAGCAGCAATAGACGAAAAATTAAATGAAAAAGCTTACATAATACCAGGCCTTGGAGATGCAGGAGATAGAATATTTGGAACAAAATAGATTAATATAGGGGCGGATAACTGAATTGACAATTTATGTAAATTATAGTATAATAAAATATAAGGACAACGTCCAAATCTTAAAGAAAGGACTTTTATTATGAAAATGATAAGAGTTGATAATCCTAATAAAAAAATTAACGGGATTTTAGCAACAGTTGAAGGTACCGGGGTTTCATTCACGCGGTACTATGTAAACAAACACAAAACATACCTTTCAGAAAATCTTCATGAAAAAATATTTTTTGATAATCCTGTTTTGGATTTTAAAAACATTGACAAATCTGAAAGAGAAAAAGATCGCTTACTCAGAAAAGCACTCAAGGAATTAGCTGAAAAGCTGTTCCCAGGTCTTAAGGTTTTGTATTTTGAGACTTAAATAACAACAACCCTGTACTAAAGTTTTTTTAGCTAAAGTGCAGGGTGGTTGTTTTAATTATTTATTTTTTACTTCAAAAAAACTATTAATCCTATTTTTATAATCAAATACATTATTATACTGCAATAATTCATATTTTTTTATTATATCTGAATATTCATTTTCAGCATCAAATGTATAATAATTATTTTCATTATCTATATAACCGTTTCCAGTAATTACAGGGATTTCAGTTTGCATATTTCTTAAAAAATTCATGTAAGGAGTGGCTTGTAATCCAGCTGTATCCATTAATAAAATTGATAAATAATTTAAACTTATTTTGTCTATATATTTTTCTTCTATATCATAGTTAGCCCATAGGAAAAATGGTGTTATATATTTTGTTGTTTCATTAGATGGATCTTCCATAATTGTTTCCCAAAATTCATCTTCGAAATAAGGAGGTTGATGATCTCCAAAAAATAAAATAATTGTTTTTTCGTTATAATTTTCAAAATAATTTATTAAATATTCTAATGTTTTATCAGATTCTTTCATTACAGATAGGTATTGTTCAACTCTAGGACAATTTTTTATATCTGTTAAAAATACTGTTGATTCATAACCTTCTAAATCGTAACCACTATGATTTTGCATAGTAACTGTAAAATTAAATATTTTTTCATCTTCAGATTTGTTTTCAAATTGTTTTATTATTTCTTTGTATGTGCTTAAATCTGTAGGATATTTTCTTATATATTCTAAGTTTTCTAAAGTTTCTAAACTTTCGAAAGAATCAAATCCTAAAAGCGGATAGATTGCATTTCTTCTATAACCAGAACCATACCAAGGGTGAATAGCATTTGCTGTATAACCTTGAGCTTTTAATGTAGTAGCAAGTGAATAAGAGGGTTTTCTTATATATTGTTGATAAGGAACTGTTCTATAAGGCATAAATGCCATAGAGTTATTTGTTAAGAATTCCCATTCAGAATTAGGAGTTTGGCCTCCAAAAACTGAAACATAAGTATTACCTCTAATAGTGTTTTCTTTTAAGCTATAAAAATATGACATATATTCTTCTGATGTTTCAAAGTTTCCATTAACAGTTAAATCAGAAAAACTTTCACTCATTATTACAATAATATTAGGAGAATCTTCGGCGGTATCAACCGTACTACTATAATCTTTTTCGGATATAATATTTTCTAAAAATTCAGTTGAATAATTTTCTGGTTTTTCATTAAATAAATTTTTACTTTGCTTAACAAAACTAGCTAAAAATCCGTTATTAGCATATTCATCTTTAGGTTTCCACAAATTATTTTCAAAATCAAAATAATTTATAATGTCAGTTTGATAAAATATAATGGTTGTTATACAAATTATTAATATACAAACAAAACGCAATACTAAGTTTAATTTTTTTCTTTTTTTAAAAGTATAGTTTGCTTTTAATGCAAATGCAATAATAAATACAAACAAACAAATAGCAACTAGTAAGTGATAACTAAAACTGAAAGTATAGCTGCTTGCTACATATGCGGCTGTTTTTATTGATAATATATCCCAAGGTACAAGAGGTGTTTCTCTAAAACAAACAACTATATAATTAACAAGACCTAATATAAAGATTAATGTATTAACTATTATAATAGTTAATTTTGTTTTGTTACATATTGCATATATAAATAGATGTAAAAATATAATTACTATAAAGTTAAAAATTAAACGTCTTATATATAAATCAAATAAATCGTTTTTATTTAGTAATTCTATAATTATGTAAGAAAAAATTATAGAGATTATTAATGCTGATATAGAAATTATAAGCTGCATTTTGCTAGGCGTTTCTACTTTTATTGCAAATAATACATATGCAAAGATACAGGTTATAATAGAAAGTGAAAAGAAAAGATAATTAAAATTATTATCTATTATATATGCTCTATAATTAAATGATATTAATAGAATAG
>JAZSCD010000126.1:0-7489 GCA_045602745.1 Clostridia bacterium
AATGGATATTTTGCACCTGTTTTACAAGAGATTTATCAAAAATTAATAATATTTTTAAAATTCGGGTCGATGAGGGCATCGACCCCTACAATTTTTGCATAAAGAAAGACTGTCGATTTTTAAATTTGTCGACAGTCTGAAAAATCCGCTTTTGCGGATTTTTTTATTTTATTTTTTATCTTCTTTCATAACTTCTTTAATTGCTCCTAAACTTGCAAGAGCACTTGTAGCTTCAAAAGGAATAAATACTTTATTTGCTTCTCCTTTAGCAACTTTTTCTAAAGCTTCTAAAGATTTTAATTGAACTAATTTATCATCAGGATTTGCATTTTTAATTGATTCGTAAACCATTTCAATTTCTTTAGCTTTAGCTTTTGCTACTTCTCTAATAGCTTCTGCTTCACCGGCAGCTCTTCTAATAGCAGCTTCTTTTTCAGCTTCAGCTTGAAGAATAGCAGCTTCTTTTTGACCTTCAGCTATTGTGATCGCAGCTTGTTTTTCTCCTTCAGCTTGAAGAATAGCAGCTCTTTTATTTCTTTCTGCATTCATTTGTTTTTCCATTGCATCACGAACATCTTCTGGTGGTCTAATATCTTTAATTTCAACTCTGTTTACTTTACATCCCCATTTATCAGTTGCTTCATCTAATAATAATCTTAATTGATTATTAATTAAATCTCTTGAACTGAATGTAGAGTCTAAACTCATTTTACCAACAATATCACGTATTGTAGTTTGAGCTAAATATTCAATACCTCTTTTTAAAGATTGAATTTCATATACTGCTTTTGCAGGATCTGTAATTTGATAGAAAACAACATTATCTATTGTAATAGTAACATTATCTTCTGTAATAACTCCTTGTGGTGGAATATCCATAGTTTGTTCTTTTAAGCTTACAACGCTTCTTACATGATCTACAAAAGGAATAATAATTGTAAGACCAGCATCAGCTATTTTATGAAATTTACCAAGCCTTTCTATAATGTAAACTTCAGATTGTTTTACAACTTTAATTGATTTGATTGCTATAACAAGAATTATAAGTAATAGTATAATTAAAAATGGCATATATGTTTCCTCCTTAAAATTTATATTTTAATATTAATTATAATTATAAGACAGAGTTTATTTTTACTGGAGCTACAATTAGTTTTACTCCATCAATTGATAAAACTTCTATTTGAGTATCTTTAGAAATAATTTCATTATTTTCAGATTTAGCAGACCAATTTTCTCCATTTACTTTTACAAGTCCAGTTGCTTCAATTGGGTTAATATCTGCTAACACAATTCCATGTTTTCCAATAAGTGAGTAACTATTTGTTGCTACAGTATTTTTTCTTGTAAATTTATCTGCAAGCGGCTTTGTAAGAGGTATAAGAATACTAGAAGTTATAACAAAAACAACGGTTTGAATAACAAGGCTATCTGTTAAAAAACTAGTAATCATAGCAAGTAATGCTCCAATTCCTAACCAAAACATTAAAAAACCTACTGTTGCCATTTCAATTATAAAGAAAAGACCTGCAACAATTAACCAAAAACTCCACATAATTGTTTCCTCCTAAATTATAAATTACAAATAATATTATACTACAAATATATATAAAATGAAAGTATTTAAGAATAAAAATATTAAAATGGATTAATTGTTGATACAGTTTAGAAGGTAATAGAAACATTATTTTTAATTTATTGCAAATATTGTATGGGTAGGACTTGCTCTGCCCAAATGAATTAAAATAATTCAAAATTTTAGGGTCGACCAAGGCCGACCATTACGGATATATTATAGATTTTAATATAAAAATTAACTCTTTAAACTAATAAGAGAACTACCACGTTCAATTCTACTTAAAAAAGCAACAGAAACATCTAGTTTTTCTGCTAAATTTTCTTGAGTTAATTTTTTATATAATCTTGCTTGCTTTAGTCTTTCACCAATAATATTATAATCAAGTGCCATACTTACACCTCTTTTTTATTTTGAATATAGCATTAATAGTCATAGTTTCACAGAAACTTATAAATAAATATTTACTATATACTAGTAACAATATTATTGGTATAAAATTAAAATATTCCCATAGTTTATGGGAATAAAAATTTTTTTAGGAAAGGTACATTCCAAAAGATAAAAATTAAAAAAGATATTATAATTATAGTTAAAACTAGAGCTTTAAAATCTCTTGAACGTTCTTCAGAAGGTTTTTGTCGTTGATTACGAATTGCCTTTGCTATTTGAGTAATATATTTTTTATAATAAGATGGATTGTTTTTTTCAGTATCATTTATATTTTTAGTTTGATTAATATAATTGTGAGATGTTTTATTTATTTTAATATTATTAAGTTCTTGTTTTAATTTTTCATGTTCAGAATATAAATTATTGTATTTATCGTCAAGAGAGATGCTAAGACCTAATTTAATATCATATTTTTTTCTATATTCGCTATTTGAAAGAATTTCATATGCTTCTGTAATTTCTTTAAATTTACTTTCTGCATAAAATAATTTATCTTTTGGCCAAGTGTCAGGATGATATTTTTTTGCAAGAACTTTATATGCTCTTTCGATTACTTCAGAAGATGCATTTTCGCTTACTTCTAATATTTCATAATAATTTTTCATAATAATTCCTTTCATTAATAAAAGATTAAATATATCATATCATAAAATTAAAATTTGTAAAAGAGTTTTTTGAAAATTGTAATTTGTTATCGTAAACCAGTTGCAAACGTTGTAGGGGCAGATTCCATATCTGCCCGTGTAATTGGTTTATATATCGGGCGGAAATAGATTCCGCCCATACAGATTCCAAAAATTAATTAATAATATAAATTACAATTTAATTAATTAACAAAAAATAAAAAAGGCTTGCTACAAAATTAAAATTAGTATAATATAATATAGTATGTTGAAAGTAAAACAAGTAAATAAAATTAAAAGAAAGGAGAGAATAAAATTTTAATAGCGCCAGGACAGTGAATTGTTGACGAGGATTAGGACTTATCGAGATATTCGGCGGATAGTTCTATGGCACCAAAGTTTGTCATTAAATACCATACAAAAGCTAGTAGAAATACTAGAAACAAAAGTGGTATAAAACTTTTTACTTAAAAATACTTTCAATTCCAATAAAAAATTAGGAGGAATTAAATAATGTGTGGAATTGTAGGGTACATAGGAAACAAAAAAGCAAGTTCAATATTAATAAATGGACTTTTAAGATTAGAATATAGAGGATATGATTCAGCAGGAATAGCAACAATCGAAAATGACGAAATTAAAGTAATGAAAAACAAAGGAAGAGTAAATAATTTATATGAGTTAGATGGAATTGATAATTTGGTTGGAACAATAGGTATTGCTCATACAAGATGGGCAACACATGGAAAACCATCAAAAGAAAATTCTCATCCTCATATGGATAACAGCAATTCATTTGCAGTAGTGCATAATGGAATAATAGAAAACTATAATGAATTAAAAAATATATTAATAGAAAAAGGGTATAGCTTTAAATCTGCTACAGATACAGAAGTAGTTCCAAATTTAATTCATTATTATTATGAAAAAGATAAAATAGAAGATGAAAAAAAAATATTAAGAGCAGTAAAAAATACATGCAAAGACTTAAAAGGAAGTTATGCTTTAGAAATATTATCTATATATAATAAAGATAAAATGATTGTAGTAAGAAAAGATAGTCCATTAGTAATAGGAAAAGGAAATGGAGAAAACTATTTATCATCAGATATACCAGCCATTCTTTCTTATACAAAAGATTTTTATTTGTTAGACGATAATGAAATTGTAGAATTATCAAGAGACGAAGTTAAATTCTATAATCAAGATTTAAAAGAAATTCAAAAACCAATAAAAAGTATAGAATGGGGAGCTCTATCTGCAGAAAAAGATGGATACGAAGATTTTATGATTAAAGAAATATATGAGCAACCAAAAGCAATCAGAGAAACTGTAGGAGCAAAACTTGATAATGGAAGTATTGAAATAGAAGGATTAGAGTTAACTAAGGAATATTTAGAGAGTTTAAATAAAATATATATAGTTGCATGTGGTACAGCAATGCATGCTGGATTAGTAGCAAAAACAACAATCGAAAAGCTTTGCAAAATATCAGTAGAAGTAGATATTGCATCAGAATTTAGATATAGAGAACCACTAGTGGATGAGAAAACTTTATGTATCTATATAAGTCAATCAGGAGAAACAGCAGATACAATAGCAGCATTAAAACTTGCAAAATCAAAAGCAGCAAAAACACTAGCAATTTCTAATGTAATAGGAAGTTCAATAACAAGAGAAGCGGATTATTCAATATATACTCATGCAGGACCAGAAATTGCAGTTGCATCAACAAAAGCCTACACATCACAAGTTGTATTACTTAATATTTTAGGAATGTATTTTGCAGAAAAATTAGAAAGAGTAGAAAAAGAAATAATTGATGCTATAAAACAAGATATATTAAATTTACCATCACAAATAGAAGAAATTTTAAAAGATACAAATCAAGTTAAAAGCTTTGCAAAAAAAGTTTATAAAGAAAAAGATATGTTCTTTTTAGGTAGAGGAACAGATTATGCTGTAAGCTTAGAAGGTTCATTAAAACTAAAAGAAATATCATATATACATTCAGAAAGCTATGCATCAGGAGAATTAAAACATGGTCCAATAGCTTTAATAGAAAATGATGTAACAGTAATTGCAACAATGACAAATCCTGATTTAGTAGAAAAATCAATAAGTAATGTGCAAGAAGTTGTAACAAGAGGAGCTAAAGTATTTGCAATTACAAGTGAAGATATAAAAAATGATGGATTAAGTGAAGTAATAAAAATTCCAAAAACAAATCCATTAATATCACCAGTACTTTCTGTAATACCAATGCAGCTTTTCTCATATTACATTTCAAAAGAAAAAGGATTGGATGTAGATAAACCAAGAAATTTAGCAAAATCAGTAACGGTTGAGTAATAAAAAAGTGGTTTGATTTTATAATCAGCCACTTTTTTTATTTAAGATTTATAAATTATATTAATATATTGGGATAATTTTTGTTATTGAATAATATAATGTTTTACCGTCACCCTTAGGCTGCATAAACAAAACCTGCAAGCGGATTTGATTTTGTGTAACAGCCTATAACTTGTCGGTCCCCACAGCGTTCACTTTAAAACATTATATTATTCAATTTGAAATTCGAAGCTAAACCATAAATTTGTAGCAATACTACATCGATTTAATGAAAATTTAAAAATTTTTATAAACTATTGCAAAATAAATTTATTATGATACAATACATACAGAAAATTTGTTTGTAAGGAGAACGTAAAATGTTTGCATATATAAAAGGAAATTTAGATACAAAAACAAATACATTTGTTATAATTGATGTACAAGGAATTGGATATAGAATATTTATGCCATCAAATTCAATTGAAAATTTAGGAAACATTGGAGATACTGTTAAAGTATATACATATTACTATGTAAGAGAAGACAATATAAGTTTATATGGATTTTCTTCAAACGAAGAATTAAGAATGTTTGAACTTTTATTATCAGTAAGTGGAGTTGGTGCAAAATCTGCAATAGCCATGTTATCAGAAATAAGTCCATCTAGTTTTGCATTAGCAGTAATTTCGGATGATATATCTAAACTTGTAAAAATACCAGGAGTAGGTAAAAAAACAGCAGCAAGAATTATATTGGAATTAAAAGATAAATTAAAAAATGAAAATGCAATAGAAAAAGCAGAAGAAATAAGTAGTACAGTAAAAGAAGATGATAGAGCAGTAGAAGCACTTGCAGCACTTCAAGTTCTAGGATATACTAGAAAAGAAATTGAAAAAGTATTTGAAAAAATAGATACAAAAAATTTAGAATTAGAAGAAATAATAAAACAAGCATTAAAATATTTGGGTAGATAACGATTCTAGGGACTGGCCCTCTTTTGTACCAAAGGAACAAAAGGGGACTGTCCTGAATCGTAAATATAAAATTAATTGCAAATACTGTAGGGGTCGCCGCCTACGGCAACCCGTAATGCATCAAAGAAATTACCCAGAAATGTAGGGGCGACTACTAGTCGCCCCTACAACGTTTGCAATAAATATGATATTATAATTTAAAGATCATAACTATTTAAATAAAAAGGAGAAAATTATGGATTTAAATATACCTCTAGCTCACCGTGTTAGGCCGAAAACATTAGATGAATTTGTTGGACAAGAAGAAATATTAGGGCGAGATAAAATATTATATAGAACAATAAAAGCAGATAGACTATCTAGTATTATTCTATGGGGGCCTCCAGGTTCACGGAAAAACATCACTTGCAAAAGTAATTAGTAATACAACAAAATATAAATTTATAAAATTAAATGCAGTAACAAGTGGTGTACCAGACATAAAAAGATCAATAGAAGAAGCAAAAAATCTTTTGCTTAATCCAACGGGAAAATGCATTTTATTTATAGATGAGATACATAGATTTAATAAGCTTCAACAAGATGCACTTCTTCCATTTGTAGAAAATGGAACTGTAATATTAATTGGTGCAACAACGGAAAATCCATATTTTGAAGTAAACAAAGCGTTAATTTCTAGGTCTATGGTTTTTAAATTAACTCCACTTACTATAGAAAATGTATTTACAATATTAAAAAATGCAATAAAAAATCCAGAAGGATTGGAAAATTATAATATAAAAATAGAAGATTATACTTTAAAAAAGATTGCCGAAATTTCAAATGGAGATGTAAGAACTGCGCTAAATAGTTTAGAAGTAGCAGTATTAACTACACCTGTAAATAGCCAAGGTATAATAGATATAACACCTGAAATTGCAGCAGAATGTGTTGGAAAGAAAAAAGCATTATTTGATAAAAATGGAGATAGTCATTATGATAATATAAGTGCATTTATAAAATCTATGAGAGGAAGTGACCCAGATGCAACTGTATTTTATTTAGCAAGAGCAATAGAGGCAGGAGAGGACCCAGTATTTCTTGCAAGAAGAATTGTAATAGCAGCTGCGGAAGAAGTAGGACTTGCAAATCCAAATGCATTAGTAGTAGCAAATAGTGCAATGCAAGCAGTAGCAAGTGTGGGTATGCCAGAAGCAAGAATAATATTGTCAGAAGCTGCAGTATATGTAGCTACTTCTAAAAAATCAAATGCGACATACTTAGCAATTAATAATGCAATAGAAGATGTAAGAACAAAGGACACAGGAGAAATACCGATGCATATAAGAAATGCACCAGTAAATGGAATGCAAGATTTTGGCTATGGGCAAGGATATAAATATCCTCATGATTATCCAAATCACTATGTTGAGCAACAATATCTTCCAGATAAAATGTTGGGAACTAAGTATTATATAAAAGATGAAACAATAGATTAGCAGAAGGAATGGGACAGACGGAGATTATGCGGGGTCTAAAAAACGACCCAA
>JAZSCD010000127.1:0-7820 GCA_045602745.1 Clostridia bacterium
GACTTTTTGGGACTGTCCTGAAATTCACGAAAATAGTATCAACATAGAGTTTGTAAAGATTGACGATTCAGGACAGTCCCCTTGTGTCCCTTTGGGACAAAAGAGGGACAGTCCCTAGAATCGTCCTACAAATTACAATTTTATTATATAATTTAATCTTTTTTTAATTTAAGTATTGTATTATAAATTCAATTTAGGTTATTATTATATTATTAAATATTATTTTAAATAGGAGGTATTTTACATGAGCGAAAATGAAGATTTTTATAGTAAGTTTAATACAAGCTCACCTAAAAAGCATAGTTTTAAATCTAATGTTTTTGTCCCATTTATTTCTGGTGTTTTAGGAGCTTCTTTAGTTATGGGATTATCTTTTGGGGTTCCTAATATTAGAAAAGCAGTAATACCTAACGTTTCTAATGGAGCAACTAATTATAATCCAAACGAAATCTCTAATTCCCGGAACTGTTGATTTTATATCACTTACTAATTATTCAGATACTGCAACTTATGCAGCTAATAAAGTTTTACCATCTATTGTAGGAATTACTGTTGAATATACAGTAACTTCTAATTTTATGTTTGGTAGTTCACAACTTGCTTCAGCTAAAGGCTCTGGAATTATTATTACTACAGATGGATATATTTTAACCAATAATCATATAATAAACTCAGCTGATTCTTCTGTTTTTTATGAAGTTTCTGAAGCTACAAAAGTATATGTATATTTATATAATGATGAAACTCCTTATGAAGCTAAAATAATAGGAACAGATGAAAAAACAGATTTGGCTGTTATAAAAATTGAAAAAGAAGACCTAATATCTGCTGAACTTGCTGATTCTTCTTCAATCAAAATTGGAGAATTTGCAATGGCTGTTGGTAATCCTTTAGGAATGGAAAGTAGCGTTACTTCTGGAATAATAAGTGCAGTTGATAGAGTTGTTGATAGTAATGACGGAAATACTTTTACTTTAATTCAAACAGATGCTGCAATTAATTCTGGTAATAGTGGTGGAGCATTGGTTAACTCTGAAGGAAAAGTAGTTGGAATAAATACTTTAAAATTATCTGGTACAGGAATCGAAGGAATGGGGTTTGCAATCCCTATAAATGACACAATAAATATTTATAAAGATTTAATAGACCATGGGAAAGTTTTGAGACCTTATATTGGAATAGCAGGAATTGATTTAGATGAAAGAACTGCCGAATATTATAAACTACCAATTGGTGTATACGTAAAACAAATCCAATCTGATAGTCCAGCTTCTTCTTCTGAAATAAAAACAGGAGATGTAATTACTGCAATTGACGGAATAAAAATTAGTACAATGAATGAATTGAATACTATTAAAGAAAAGAAAAATATAGGTGACAAAATAACTTTAGATGTATACAGAAACGAAGATACTAAAAAAATAGAAATTACTTTAGGTGAAGAACCATAATAACTATTAAATATAAAAAGCCTCCTTTATCTAGTTTTTTTTAATAAACGAGGCTTTTTATATTTTATTAAAATATTACTAAATCATATTCGCTGGTATACTCATTATTTCCATAAGCATATACAAGATATAAATAATTGTTTTTTCCTAGAAAGAAATTAGGAGTATTTTCTATTTCATAAACATCTAATTCTTCATTTCTTATATATATATTATAACCTTGCTCAGCTATACTTTTCATTTGTTTATTCTCTTTTTTTATCTCTTCTTTTACTTTTTTTTGCATTTCTTCTTTATTTAATTTTTTATAATTTATTACATCTTCAATTTCTAATAGTTTATCATTTTCTATATCGTAATTATATGTTTCTATCATTACTTTTTGTGGAGTTGATCCATTTTTATATTTACACATTATCACTAGAGAAATAATATTGTTATTTACATATGCCACATAATCTAAATTATAAGATACATTTTTATCTTCATTTTTTACAAATGCAATAATTTCTTTTGAAAATGTATTATATATTTGGCTATTTATTTTTTTTATTGTATCACTTTCACCTTTAAATGCAGGTATTTTTGCATTTATATTATATTTTCCCTCTTTTTTATCTGCCAAATTATATTCACAATATATTAATTCTTCATAGTTTATATTCATTTTTGCAGTAACTTCTTTATTTATTGTATTTGTAAAAATATCTTTAAAATTGCTTTTTAAGTCTGCATAATTATTATCTTGTTTTTCAGTTTCACTCTGAGTTGTAATTTGTTCATACACCCCAAAAGCAATAGCTATACTACAAATTAATATTATTATCGATATAATTATTGTCTTTTTGTTTTCTCTTAGAAATTTTTTTAATCCCAACATTTTTTCTCCTCTTTCTTTAAGTATTATATCATTAACATATTATTTATTCAACGTTTTCTTGACTATTAGCAAAATTTAATGTATTATGTTATAATAGTTACTTATATTAGAAAGCAGGAGATATATATGTTATGTTCAATTTGTCATAAAAATATGGCTGTAATTTTTACAAAAAAAATAGATGGTGATAAAAGCTCTATGGAAGGATTATGTTATAATTGTGCAAAAGAAAAAGGTATAAATCCATTAGAATTACTTGCAAAACAATCAAATCTTTCTGAAGAAGAGTTATCTGATATATCTAAACAATTTGAAAATATTTTTGATGATATTTCTGAAAATCTTAACATAGAAGATTTAAATAATGAAGGAATAGAAGGAAATGGAATTCCTTTAGGTTCTATATTTTCAAACATGTTTGGTAGCAAAGAGCAAAATTACAAACGAAATGATAATTTAAATGATAAAAAGAAAATTAAAACAGAAAAAATACCTAAAGAAAAGAAAAAAAGTTTTCTAGATATTTATGGAACAAACTTAACAAACAAAGCTAGAAAAAATGAATTAGATATTGTTATTGGTCGTGATAGAGAAATTGAAAGAGTAATTCAAATATTAAATAGACGTTCTAAGAATAACCCTTGTTTGATAGGTGAACCAGGTGTTGGTAAAACAGCAATAGCTCAAGGTTTAGCTATTAAAATTGCCGAAAAACAAGTTCCTGCAAAATTATTAAATAAAGAAGTATATTTATTAGATATGACAGCAATTATTGCAGGAACACAATTTAGAGGTCAATTTGAAGGCAGAATGAAAGCTTTAATTGATGAATGCAAACAAGCTGGAAATATTATATTAGTTATTGACGAGATTCATAATATAATAGGTGCTGGTGATGCTGAACATTCAATGAATGCAGCAAATATTTTAAAACCTTCCCTTTCAAATGGAGAAATTCAATTAATAGGAACAACTACTTTAAAAGAATATAGAAAATATATAGAAAAAGACTCTGCATTAGAAAGAAGATTTCAACCAGTTTTAGTTGAGGAACCAAATATTGATGATACCATTGAAATATTAAAAGGTATTAAAAAATATTATGAAGATTTTCATAAAGTAAGAATATCTAATGATGTAATTTCTCAAACTGTTAAAATGTCTGAAAAATATATACATGATAGATTTTTACCAGATAAGGCAATAGATATATTAGATGAAGCTTGTTCTAAAATTAATTTAGGAAATAAAGACTTATATGAATTAGAAGTATTAAAAAATAGACTTGCCAAAATTCAGGAAGAAAAAGAAGAAGCAGTTGAATCTGATTCTATAGAAGATTATCAGAAAGCTGCTGATTTAAAAACAGAAGAATGTAATATTATGCAAAAAATGGATGAGCTTAATTCAAAACTAGAATTAATTAATCTTACAGTAAATGACATTGCAGAAGTAATAGAACATTCAACAAAAATACCTGTTAAAAAAATCACAGAAGCAGAAACTGTAAAACTATTAAATTTAGAAAGTAATTTGCATAATAGAATAATTGGCCAAAACATTGCTGTAGAAGCAGTCTCAAGAGCAATTAGAAGAAATAGAGCTGGACTTCAAAGCACAAAAAGACCACCTTCATTTATATTTGTAGGTCCAACCGGTGTTGGAAAAACTGAACTAGCCAAAACACTTGCATACGAAATGTTTGGATCAGAAGATTCCATAATTAGAGTTGATATGTCTGAATATATGGAAAGTCATTCAACTTCTAAATTAATTGGTTCTCCTCCAGGATACGTAGGATATGATGACGCAGGACAATTAACCGAAAAAGTTAAAAGAAAACCTTATTCAATAATTCTTTTAGATGAAATTGAAAAAGCTCATCCTGATGTATTTAATATTCTTCTTCAAATATTAGATGATGGAAAGTTAACAGATAGCCAAGGAAATACAGTAAGTTTTGAAAATACAATAATAATTATGACTTCAAATGCAGGTTCTAACCTAAATAATAATTCTATAGGTTTTGGAAAACAATCATTTGACAAAGGAAAAGTAGAAACTGCTTTAAAAGAAGTTTTTAGACCAGAATTCTTGAATAGAGTTGATGAAATTGTAGTTTTTGATAGTTTAACTAAAGAACAACTATTACAAATTATAGATTTATTATTAAAAGCGACTTCTAAAGCGCTAGCTGATAAAGATATTAATTTAGAAATGTCAACTGAAGCCAAAAACTATATTTTAGAAAAAGGAACCGATTTAAAATATGGAGCAAGGCCTTTAAGACGTGCTATTCAAAAATATATCGAAGATCCAATTTCAGATATGATTTTAAAATCTGAAGTTCTTCCTTTTCAAACAATTATAGTTAATTTAGAAAACGAAATATTAACATTTAAAACAAAATAATATATAATTTATATTTGAGGTGAATTATGTTTAAGCATGTACCAAATATTTTGACAATTATCCGTTTTTTATTAATACCAATAATTATTATATTTGCAATTCAGGATAATTATATTGATACAATAATTGTTCTTACTATTTCTGGACTTACAGATATATTAGATGGATTTATTGCTAGAAAATTTAACTTTATATCAGATTTTGGAAAATTAATGGATCCATTAGCAGATAAAGCAACTCAAGTTGCACTTTTAGTAACATTAACTATTCAAAAAATCATTCCAATATGGATTATTCTTGTTGTTATTGTAAAAGAATTTTTAATGATTTCTGGTGCTTCATTCCTTTATGGTAAGGAGTTAGTAGTTTCTAGTAAATGGTATGGAAAACTTACAACTGTATTATTTTATATAGCGATTGTATGTTCTTTATTTACACAATATTGGAATAGTAGTAATCTAATTACTATATCAAAACTACCAGAATTTGATACTTATATATATTATTTAGCAGTACTTACAACCATTTTCTCTTTAATAATGTATATAAAGGCATTTTATATGCAAGGTTATTTAAAAAATGCCATTGAACAAGAAAGTAATAATATAGATAAAAAATAATTGATGCACTTAAAGCATCAATTATTTTTTATTCAAAATCTTCTATAGTCTTATTTAACTCCTTTTTAGTATAAATTATAATTCCTTGTTTTATCTTTTCTAAATCCTCTTCCGTCAAATATTCTGTTGCTATTTCTGTATCTTCTAAAAATGTTTGATTATTATTTTGGTCTAATTTAAATATAGCAATATTTCCGTCTTTTTCTTTTAACATATAGTGTTCATCGCAAAATTCATCTATTTCTTTATATAATACAATTTCTGTTCCGAGTAAATTTTTGTACTTCCCAATCTTTAAAATTTTGTTTTATTTCTGATTCTGTCATATTAACTTCCGCTTTTTCTATATTTTTTCTTGTTTCAATTAAATGTCCACACTCTTCATAATATATCTTTAAAACTATTGTACAATTAGGTGAAGTTTTTTCTTCGCTGCTTAATACACTTAAATCCTTTTTTTCTATTTTTATATCATCATCAATTGCTTCAGCAATTTTTTCTATTTCAATTTGTGTATCTATTTTATTTATTCTATACAAATATATTCCAGTAAAAAATCCCAATGCAATTGTAGCTACTATTACAGCAATAACTGTATATTTTTTCATTCTTATCACCAGTTTTATCTTTACCAGAATTTACACAAAATATGCATTATTTAGAAATGTCTTTAAAGTTTCGGACGAGCAGTTCTCGCCCCTACATTACCGGGGGAATTCCTTCGATGTATTGCAGGTCGCTGTGGGCAGCGACCCCTACAGAAATTTAATCCTTTTCTGAAATGTATTTTTTATTAACATTCTCCCATTTTGATTTACCCTAATTTCTATTTCTCCCATTTCATCTGTTCTATATATCTTGCATCCGAATTTGTCTTAACCTTTTTATTACTTTATTATTTGGATGTCCAAAATTGTTGTTTTCTCCTACCCCAATTAACGCAATTTTTGGATTTACACCTTTCAAAAATTCTTCACTTGACGAAGTTTTTGAACCATGATGCGCAATTTTAATTAATGTGCTTTCTAAAATATTTGTTCTTGCATACTGATTTAATATATTTTCTTCTGAAGCTTCAATATCTCCGCGTAAATAGCATTTTAAAATTACTATATGAAATTTTTGCAACTATTGAATTATTGTTCAAATCATCATATTCTAAATCTTTTATAGGATACAATATATCAATTTTTACTTGCTTATCTATTTTTAAACTGTCCCCTTGCTTTACATGAATTACATTTATTTTTTTCTTGTTAATAATTTTTGCAATATTTATATATTCCTCACTAAAATACGCTTGTTTTGAAATTACTACATTTTTAATATTCAAATTTTCAATTACATCTATTAATCCATTACAATGATCACTATCAAAATGAGATATAATTATATAATCTATTGTTTTTATTCTTCTATCCAACAAATAAGATAAAAGAACTTCTGGTTTGCCTTCTCCTCCATCTATTATTATCTTTTTGTTGTTTGGAGTTACAATTAATGTACAATCTCCTTGGCCTACATCCACAAAATATATTTTTAGAATTTTAGATATTGAATTATAGAAATATAAAAATATATTGAATAAAATTATTAATATAAGTATTAAGCTAAAAAATATTATAATATTTTTTAAGTTTGCTATTCTTATAATTTTTTTATGAATTTTTCGTAAAATACTTTTAGAATTAATAATAATGTATAAATAATTAAAGATTAGAATTAAAATATAAATTAGTATAATAACTATACTATTTGGCGTTTTTATTAATATACTGCTAAAAGGCAATTTAGAAACCAATTCTACTATTAAAATAATTAGCTCTAAACATAAATTTAATACGATAGCTAATAATTTTGCCAAACCAAATGAAATAAATGATACAAATATTGTTATAAAACCTAATATCATTATTATTCCTAATACTGGACTTGCAAGTATATTAGAAATAGCAAATGTTAATGATATAGTATTAAAATTAAATACCATTATTGGCATTATCATAATTTGTGCAGAAAATGTAACAGCAAGCAAAGTAGCAATTTTTTTATTTATTTTTAATTTACTAAATAATTCTTCAAAAATTTTATTAAATAATATAATTCCAATAGTTCCTAAATATGATAATTGCAGCCCAATTTCATTAATTGAAAACGGATTTACTATTAAGGTAATTAATAAACTAAAAGTTATACTTGTTAAAATATCTGACTTTTTATAAAAAATTTTCGCTGAAATTGTAATTATTCCCATTAAACAAGCTCTTATTACAGAAGAAGTAAAATTAGTTAAGAACATAAGCATACAAAGAATTAAAATTGTAATTATATAAACCCATTTTTTTGTAATTTTGCTTTTGCTTAATATATATGTAACTCCTAATACTATATATGATGTATGTGCTCCAGATACAGAAAGTATATGTGATAAATTACTAATTTTAAAATTTTCTATTA